>JAEZVB010000134.1 GCA_023443285.1 Bacillota bacterium | reverse complement strand
CATTCGGGATTGGTGTATTTCCCGCCAAATCTGGTGGGGTCATCGTATTCCGGCCTGGTATTGTGAGTGTGGTGAAGTTACTGTGTCACGCCAGGATATAACAGTTTGTCCCAGGTGCGGTGGCAAGGTTGAACAAGATCAGGATGTGCTTGATACTTGGTTTAGTTCAGGGCTCTGGCCATTTTCTACTATGGGCTGGCCTAAAGATACTGATGAACTTAAACAATTTTACCCCACAAGTGTGCTAGTAACCGGTTATGATATCATTTTCTTTTGGGTTGCCAGAATGATTATGATGGGGCTCAAATTTCAGGACAATATTCCCTTTAAGCATGTGTTTATCCATGGATTAGTTCGGGACAGCCAGGGACGGAAGATGAGCAAGTCGCTTGGTAATGGCATTGATCCCTTAGAAGTAATTGATAAATACGGGGCAGATACGCTGCGGTTTATGCTGATAACAGGTAATACTCCGGGTAATGACATGCGTTTTTACTGGGAGCGGGTCGAGTCAAGCCGGAACTTTGCCAACAAAATTTGGAATGCCTCCCGTTTTGTCTTGATGAATTTGGATGAGTTTGATCCTGATTTTGTACCTGACACTAAGACATTTACGCTGGCTGACCGCTGGATTTTGAGTCGTTACAATACCACTGTGGCTGATGTAACGCGCAATCTCGAACGATTTGAGCTTGGCGAAGCCGCGCGCATGGTATATGAATTCATCTGGGATGAGTTCTGTGACTGGTATATTGAATTGGCCAAAAGCCGCCTTTATAATAAAGAAGATGTGGAGAGTCGCAAGGTCGCCCAGTACCTACTAAACTATGTTCTTAGCAACACGCTAGTATTATTGCATCCCTTTATGCCGTTTATTACGGAAGCCATTTGGCAAAGCCTGCCGCACAAGGGGATTAGCATAATGACAGGTGGCTGGCCGGTGGAAGACGCGAAATTGGCTAATCCTCAGGATGAGCAGTTAATGACAGTCATTATGGAGATTATTAAATCGGTACGCAATATGCGAGCTGAAGTCAATGTACATCCAGGTAAAAAGAGCCAAGTTATTCTCAAAATGACTGCCGGTGAACTTAAGGCTCAAATTGAGGCTAACAGTAACTATATCGCAATATTGGCCGCCGCCGAACCAATAACCATCCTTGCTGCTAGTGATGCTACTCCTGAAAATGCTATGACTGCAGTGGCTAGCGGTGTTGAGATTTATTTACCGCTCAAAGGCCTAATTGATGTTGAGAAAGAATCAGCTCGTCTGAACAAAGAGCTTAGCAATCTCGACAAGGAACTTTCCCGTATTAGTGGAAAACTAAATAACGAGGGCTTTACTGCCAAGGCTCCTGCTGATGTTATTGAGAAGGAAAAAGCTAAGCAGGCGGAATACTTAGAGAAGCAAAACGCCATTAAAGAACGCTTGGTGTATTTGTCTCAATTATAGTATGGTCGTGTCTAAAAAACGGAGGTGTAGCAGATGAATTATGAACAAACATTAGCCTACCTTGAGAACCTGAGTAAATTTGGTATTAATCTTGGAATGGCTCGCATTGAGCGGCTACTCGAACTTATGCAGCATCCGGAGCGCCGCTTTAAATCCATTCATGTTACGGGTACGAATGGCAAAGGTTCTACGACGGCAATGTTGTCAGCTATTTTAACTGCCAGCGGGGTCAAAAACGGTATGTATACATCGCCCCATCTTCATGATTATCCGGAACGTATGATCGTCAATGGGCAAGAAATAACCAAGGATGAATTTGCGCAGTCGATTACGTACACAAATAAATTTGTTGAACAGATGTTGGCAGAGGGTTTTGAACAGCCAACAGAATTTGAAGTAATTACAGCAGCAGCTTTTTACTATTTCGCTGCTGTAGGTGTTGAATATGCCGTTATTGAAGTCGGGCTTGGCGGACTGCTCGACTCGACCAATGTCATTATCCCCAAAGTATCGGTAATTACCAATGTTACGCTAGAACATACCGATCGCTGCGGTTCAACGATTACCGATGTAGCCCGCCATAAAGCCGGCATAATTAAGGATGGTGTGCCGGTAATAACTGCTGCAAAAGGCGAGCCGCTTGACATTATTAAGCAAACGGCAATTGAAAAAGGTGCCAGAGTCTATGTTAAAGATGAATATTTTACCAGTGAATTTCAAGGGCTTACTGATGGCAAACAGCAAGTATTTATTAATGCCGGCGAACTTGGTCAGGTGGAAAGCTCATTAAATCTTATTGGCTGCCACCAACTGGAAAATAGTGCGGTAGCTGTTACTACTGCATTACTGCTGAAAAAGGAAGAACCGCGCATTACTCTAGAGACAATTAAGAGTGCCCTTAATATAGTGCGATGGCCGGGCCGGTTTGAGATGGTTCCAGGCAGTCCGATGATTGTCATTGATGGTGCTCATAATCCGGATGGGGCCAGAGTGCTTCGGCAAAACCTGGATCAGGTATTTCCGGGACGTGAAATAACGTTTGCGCTTGGCATCCTGCGCGATAAAGATGTTTCAGGCATTATTCGGGAACTTATCCGTACATCAGATACGGTTGTGACTGTCCAGCCGCTATCCTACCGGGCGGCAACCCCAGAAGAAATTGCCCGGGAAATAGAGGCGCGCCACGTTGAGGCTGCTACTACCATTGACAGTGGTATTGAACGTGCTAAGCAATTGGCTGGTTCTGACGGAGTTGTTTGTGTTGCGGGTTCGTTATACTTAATCGGCGAAGCGCGCCAAGTAATTTTTAATAAGTAGACAAATTTATAGTAATTGTATATAATAAATACTGGCGCTTGGGAGATAATTCAAGCGCCAGTATTGTTTAGTCATTCTATGATATGGAAAAAGCATATCCTAAAAACGCAATAATAAACTATAGTAGATGATAAATTTTTTAAGCCGTAGGTGAAAGAGTGAATATTGCATATTCGTTTAACAGCCAAACCCAATATCGTCTTGATTTTTTTATTGAACATTGTATCTTGGCTGTTGCCTTTTTTTTGCCGTTATCATTGGATGCCGCCACATTATTCCTAGGAGTGGGGACTGCCTTATGGGTCGCTAAGATGATAGTTCTACGGAAACTGCTGATAAAGCGGACACCCTTTGATGAGATTATTGCGCTGCTGGTTATTTTGTCAGCTGCGTCTATTGCCGTTTCGCCAGACAGAAATTTTAGCTTTTATAATTATTATCATCTTATGGGGCGGTATATAATACTTTATTATCTTGTTATTAACAATCTTAATTCTTTGCAGCAAGTGAAGCGGTTAGTATGGTCGGTAATGGCTTCCGCCTTATTGGTAACCATTTATGGTTTTTACCAGTATGTGCATGGTGTGGATATATCGAATTCTCAATGGGTGGATGGCGAGCAGTTCCCAGACCTTAAAGTTCGGATTTTTTCTACATTGCAGAATCCGAACTTGTTAGCCGGTTTTTTGGTTGCCGTCATGTCGTTAACTGTTGGACAGGGATTATATACCGAAAAAATTGAAAGTAAATTATTTCTCTTTGTGTTATTTGCAGTGCTAGGGATTTGCCTGGTACTTACCTATTCACGCGGTGCTTGGCTTAGCATCGTAGTTGTTGCAGCTATATGCGGACGGTTTTATAATCGTAAGATTCTGTGGCTGTTTCTAGTAATTCCAGTTGTTGCCCTTTTTTGTCAAGATGCAGTTATTGGGCGCATCATGTCTATTTTTAATCCAACAGACACTTCTTCTACACTGAGGATAGCC
>JAEZVB010000112.1 GCA_023443285.1 Bacillota bacterium | reverse complement strand
GCATAATCAGGATCACAGCATTAATAATAATTCGTAGTAAAAAACCAGTCAAAATACGACCCCTCCTACGTCAATACCTCACAGCAACACTAGCTATATTATATCCCAGGAAACAACTTCCTGCAATCTTACTCGCCACGCTCCAGCAGGAGCAGCGCCTTTTTTAAATCCAGTCCGCCGCCAAAGCCAGTCAATCGGCCAGTGGTACCGACAACACGGTGACAAGGCACCACCAACGGGGTACGGTTGCTATGCATGGCTCCGCCAACTGCCCTGGCAGCTTTGGGGCTGCCAATTGCCTGAGCAACCATTTGGTAGCTTACTGTTGTTCCATAGGGAATTGCAGCCGTATAAATAAGCGCTGCTTTCTGAAAGGCGCTGTAATTCCGCCAGTCGATCGGCACACCAAAGGCCACTGGAACTCCTTGAAAATACATGCGCAGTTCTACAGCTAGCTGTTCAGACCATAAATAAGCCTCTTGGCCTTCGGTAAGAGCGCCCATTTCAGCCGGAATATCCTCACAGGCAGTCTCTTCCGGTCGTGGAAAACCGAGTTTCCATAGACCGATATCAGACCATATGGCGGCCACCTGACCCCAACCAGTGTTTATGATACTATAGGACAGTTCGGGCGAGCCTACCATAAAATCTCCACAGGCACATCACTCACATGGGCAGTGCCTGTCAGAAGCAAGGCAGCATTAAGCTCTGCCTTATATTGGTTTAATACCAATTCTACCCCTTCTTTGCCACCGCCTACAGCGCCAATAATCACAGGCCGGCCAATTAGTACCGCATCCGCGCCCAAGGCCAGCATCTTAAGAACGTCGGCTCCGCTGCGAATGCCCCCGTCTACCAGAATTGTCATTTTTCCTTTAACAGCCTCGGCAATATATGGCAATACTTCTGCCGTGCCAGGAGTATGATCAAGCGCCCGGCCACCATGATTGGAAACAACAATAGCATCTACCCCGGCCTGCCAGCAAGCCTCCGCATCATCGGGAGTCATAATACCTTTAACGATAAAGGGAATGGTCGTATGATTTTTGATGTATTCCAGATCCTTACCAGTTTTAGGTCCTACAGGTTGACCGGCATTCGTCATATTGATAAGGGCGGCCGCATCAATATCCATACCGAACGCCGGACAGCCGGCCGCAGCCGCCTTTTCGGCCAATTCTACCACTTTTTCCGGTTGCCGGGGTTTAATAATAGGTATCCCCCAGCCTTTTTCCTTAGCAACAGCTGCCATCCCTGAGTCAAATACAATCGGGTTGGGTCCATCACCAGTCATGCAAATACTACCGGCATTGCGGCAGCCGCTGACGACAGCTTCGGTATATTCAGCTTCAGTCATGGCACCCTTCATATTAAGAGCAGTCCCGCCAATGGCTGCACCAATTACCGGCAAGGCTAGTTCCAAACCGAAAATCCGGCAGGACAAATCGGGTTTCTTCACATCATGAACGGTTCTCAGATTCAGCCGGCATTCCGCTAACGCTTCCATATTATGACGAAAAGCCGCGCCTGTCCCTAGGCCACCCATGCCTGGCACCTCGCCAACACAGGCAACACCATTACAAACCGGGCAAACCCGGCAAGCACCGGCAAACTTTTCTTTGGCTCTGGTTTTAATACTATTTATATCCATGTGTAATATCCTCCTGAAATCAAATAATCATACTTTGTTGGAATTCTTTTTTATCCCTCAAATTCCTGCTGCGCTAACTTATAACAGGTATAAAATTCTTCCGATTGCCTATATTACAAAAGAAAACAGTTCCTTTAGGAGGCTACAGCAATGACAGTAATGGACAAAATCAATGCTCAAACCCGTACAATTATGAGTGCAATTTTTGACCAGGAACCACTAAACTATATTGAAGCCGCCGGACTATACGGTATTGTTGCCCAAGGCCGCTTCAATTCGGCCTTCCTGCAAGTCCTGTACAATCATGCCCATGACCCTGAGCTCAAAATTCTAATTAAAGAAGCCATTAAACACCATAGCGAAATGACCATTGAGGAAGCAGAAGATAAGCTTCTAGAAAGTGATGGCCATACACCGGCTTTCCGTTTTGTTAAACGCAACCTCCATGAATCACCTGTTAATATTCCCGATGATGCCCGATTGTCTGATCAGGAAATCGCTATTGCGGTTGGCACTATGGCTAAAGCTGCCCAAACAGTAGTGCTCACCGGTCTTCACAACTGTTACCAGTTAGAAGTTGCCCAGATGTATCGAAAATCCTTAGATGACGGGCTGGATTTTGATTACCGCCTGCTGCAGCTCATGCTAAAACGTGGCTGGCTGCCACATCTCAATAAAATATCTCATTAATACAAAAGTCGCGCTGCCCTCAAAGCATGCGCGACTTTTATTTTCTACAGTTTTTCGAACTGATCCTTACCTACACCACAAACCGGGCATTGCCAGTCTTCCGATACATTTTCAAAAGGGGTTCCCGGCTGAACTCCATGATCCAGATCACCTTGGGCCGGGTCATACTCATAGCCACATACCATGCACTTGTATTTGTCCATGAAAAATCACTCCTTTTTAATAATTAAACCACTTGTCCTTATTTTACTATTTTGCCAGTAATAATGCAATTTATTTATAATCACCGGCAAATTCTTTGTTACGAAAAAAGTTGTATACCGCCTCTGCTGCCGGTAACGTCATGCCCTCCACCTGGGAAAGCGCCACGACCTCGGCTGCCTTGATTTTGGCTAAGCTGCCAAAGTGATCCCACAGCGCTTTACGGCGTTTGGCACCAATACCCGGAATATGGTCAAGCACCGATACCATATTGCGCTTGGAGCGCAGTTTTCGATGATAGGTAATGGCAAATCGGTGAGCTTCGTCCCGGATACGCTGCACCAGGTAAAGCGCTTGGGAATGCCGTGGTAGAATAAGCGGCTCACTAATTCCCTCACGGAAAATGTGCTCAAACTCTTTGGCTAAACCCACAACAGGTACTGCTATCAGACCGGCAGCGCGAATCAGCGGGAGCGCAGCATTAAGCTGTCCTTTGCCGCCATCAATAATGATTAGATCAGGAATCGGACCTTTTTCCAGAGCATCACGGTAACGCCGCCCCACAACCTCTTGCATGGACTTAAAATCATCAGGTTTGCCTTCCACGGTTTTAAGCTTATAGCGGCGGTACTCATTTTTATTTGGCTGACCGGCTTCAAACACCACCATGGATGCCACGGTTTCCGAACCCTGAATATGCGAGATGTCAAAGCACTCGATGCGATCTGGCGCCATTACCAAACCCAGGTACTCGCCTAGCTCAGCCGCCGCCCCGGCAGTTTTGTCGGCATCAGTTTTCAGGCGGGCTGCCTGTTCTTCTAGGACAATAGCAGCATTGCCTGCCGCCATGTTGACCAAATCCTTCTTAGTACCGCGTTTAGGCGTTTCCACCTGCACCCGGCCCTCTTTACTGCTACTCAGCCAGTCAGCTACCAGCTGCTGCTCAGCCAGTTCCATCGGCAGCAAAATTTCCCGGGGAATAAAGGCGGCTTGACTATAATATTGCTTGATAAACGCTTCCAAAATGGCTTGGTCGGTTTCGTCCTCTCCGCCTGTAAGCAGAAAATGGTCACGTCCTACCATTTTTCCACTGCGAATAAAGAATACCTGTGCACAAATTCCGGCTGCTGAACGTGCCAGGCCGATCGCATCCTGGTCACCGCTGCCTGTTACGATATTTTGTTTTTCCATAATCTTCTCAACCGCGGTAAGCTGATCACGCAGCCGGGCTGCCTGCTCAAACTCTAATTTTTCTGCCGCCTGAGCCATAAGCTTGCGCAGATTTTTGGCCACAACATCACTGCGCCCTTCCAGAAACAAAGCCACAGCTTTTATCATTTCACCATAGGTATCCTTAGCCACTTTGCCGGCACAGGGCGCCAAACAGCGTTTGATATGATGCTCCAGGCAGGGACGCTTAGCATCCAGGTTGCGGCAGGAACGCAGGGGAAACAACGTTTTTAGCAGTCGCAATGTCTCATGCACCGCCCCGGCGCTGGTATATGGTCCAAAATAGCGGGCACCGTCCTTAAGCACCTTACGAGTAGCGTATACCCGGGGATAGTCCTCCTTGGTCACTTTGATATACGGATAGGTTTTATCGTCCCGCAGACTGATATTGTATTTGGGGCGATGTTTTTTTATCAGGTTGCACTCCAGTATCAGCGCTTCTATTTCGGACGCAGTAATGATATATTCCAGATCAACAATACGCGCCACCATTGCCAGTACCTTGGCAGAGTGATTGCGGCTGGACTGAAAGTAGGAACGCACCCGGTTTTTCAAGTTAATAGCTTTACCAACATAAATAATCCGGGCTTTATCGTCTTTCATCAGATAGACACCTGGCTTATCCGGTAACAGTGCCAATTTTTCTTCTACAAGGGGCGATATTACAGAAATGGCCGTAACCTCCTTTACTGCCGCGGCCCGCGCGCTAACACAGGCGCCAAATACTGTCCTGTATAAGACGCAGGCACTGTAACCACCTGCTCCGGCGTCCCCTGAGCTACAATGGTTCCTCCCTTATTCCCGCCTTCCGGCCCCAGATCCAAAATATAATCGGCCGTTTTGATAACATCCAGATTGTGTTCAATCACGACAACCGTATCCCCGCCGTCCACCAATCGCTGCAGCACTTCCAGCAGTTTATGAATATCGGCTGTATGGAGACCGGTGGTCGGCTCATCCAAAATATACAGGGTTTTACCAGTACTGCGGCGAGCCAGTTCGGTCGCCAGCTTAATGCGTTGGGCTTCGCCGCCTGACAACTGCGTGGCCGGCTGCCCCAACTTAATATAGCCTAACCCGACATCCTGCATAACCTGCAGCTTACGGTGAATCTTGGGAATGTTTTGGAAAAATTCCACCGCTTCATCCACCACCATATCAAGCACATCGGAAATACTTTTCCCTTTATAACGAACCTCCAGTGTCTCGCGGTTATACCTGGCACCTTTGCATACCTCACAAGGCACGTAGACATCAGGCAAAAAATGCATTTCTATTTTAATAATCCCGTCACCTTTGCAGGCTTCGCAGCGGCCGCCTTTGACATTAAAGCTAAACCGTCCAGGTTTGTAGCCGCGCATTTTGGCTTCCGGTGTTTGGCTGAAGATCTCACGAATGTTGTCAAATAGGCTGGTATAAGTCGCCGGATTGGAGCGCGGAGTACGGCCAATGGGAGACTGATCGATATCAATAATTTTATCAATATACTCCAGACCGCGAATACAGTCATGGGCACCAGGACGGGCACGACTGGCGTGATACAAGCGACTCGCCAAGCCTTTATACAAGATTTCGTTAACTAAGGTACTTTTGCCTGAACCGGATACGCCGGTAACAGCAGTAAATACCCCCAGCGGAAAACGGGCGCTCAGTTTTTTGAGGTTGTTTTCGGTTGCGCCGATAACCTCCAACCATTTGCCATTGGGCTTACGCCGCACGGCAGGCACCGGAATGGCCTGAGTGCCGCTTAAATACTGCCCAGTGATGGAAGCTGCACAGTTCTTAATCTCCTCAACGGTTCCCTGGGCGACAACCGTCCCGCCCCCGGCTCCGGCCACAGGTCCAATATCAATAATATGGTCGGCGGCATACATGGTGTCTTCATCATGCTCGACTACCAGTAAGGTATTACCCAAATCCCGCATATGCTTCAAGGTAGCAAGCAGCCTGTTATTATCTCGCTGGTGCAACCCGATACTGGGCTCATCGAGAATATAAAGTACTCCCATAAGGCCGGAACCAATCTGCGTAGCTAACCTGATACGCTGGGCTTCACCACCGGAAAGTGTACCGGCTGCTCGTTCAAGGGTAAGGTAATCCAAGCCGACATTAAGCAAAAATCCCAGGCGGGCATGGATCTCTTTTAGTATTTGCCTGGCAATAACGCTCTCCCGCTGAGTAAGGGTAAGGCGGCTAAAGAATTCCTGGCATTCAGCCACTGTCATCTTAGTTACTTCGTTGATACTTTTTTCACCAATTTTGACAGCAAGCGCTTCGGGTTTAAGCCTGGCTCCCTTACAAGTCGGACAGGGCTTGGAACTCATGTATTCCTCAATTTCCTCGCGTGACCAGTCGGAGGTAGATTCACGGTGTCTGCGAGTTAATAGCGGCAGTACGCCTTCAAAGGTGGAGTTATAGGTCTTGGTCTCACCATACATATTATCATAGTGAAACGTGAATTTCTCTGAACCTGCCCCATAGAGAATGATGTCTTTAAGCTTTTCGGGCAGCTTCTCCCAAGTGTCATACAGTGTGTGGCTATATTGCTCCAGCACGGCCTCTAACTGACACATAAAATAGGAATTTGTATTTTTACTAAGGGGTGCAATGACACCATCAATAAAGGATTTGCCTGGATTAGGAATGACCAGATTAACATCAATCTCCAAATTATTGCCAAGACCTGTGCAATCCGGGCAGGCGCCAAAGGGATTGTTAAAGGAAAACATGCGTGGTGCAATCTCAGGCAAACTAATGCCGCAATCCACGCAGGCAAAATTCTGGCTAAACATCAGTTCTTTTTCGCCGCCGACAGCTACTATCACAATACCGTTACCCAGTTTAAGCGACGTTTCCAGGGAGTCGGCTAAGCGCCCAGCCACGCCTTCGCGAACAACAATGCGGTCAACTACTACCTCGATGGAGTGCTTCTTATTTTTTTCAAGGTTAATTTCATCGGTAATGTCATAGACTTCGCCGTCTACCCTAACCCGGACATAGCCATTTTTACGGATGTCTTCCAGCACTTTATGGTGCTCGCCCTTTTTCCCGCGTACCACCGGTGCCATAATTGTCAGCCGCGCACTGTCGCCTAAAGCCATTAGTTGGTCAACCATTTGTTCTACCGTCTGCTGGCTGATAGGCTTACCGCATTTCGGACAATACGGCCGGCCGGCTCGTGCAAATAGTAGCCGCAAATAATCATAAATCTCAGTCACTGTGCCTACCGTTGACCGCGGGTTGCGGCTGGTGGTTTTTTGGTCAATTGATATGGCTGGCGACAAACCCTCAATATAGTCAACATCCGGTTTGTCCATCTGTCCCAAAAACTGCCGTGCATAAGACGACAGTGACTCAACATAGCGTCGTTGTCCCTCAGCATAAATGGTATCAAAAGCTAGCGAAGACTTACCCGAGCCACTCAAACCGGTAATAACCACTAATTTATCGCGGGGAATGGTTATATCAATATTTTTCAAATTATGCTGCCTGGCACCTTTTATAATAATACTATCTGGCATTTACTCGGTTCCTTTCTTAAACGATATACTACAATTCCCTAATATTCGGAATATATATTAATTAATATTAATTATCTTGACTTACTTATATTATATCAACATTTCTACTATAATGGAAGCTTACTTCTTATGCCGCTTAGAAGTTTTACCTCCAGTTGCTTTGGCTTTTACCGAACCTGCCCCGGCCTTTTCCCTGAGTTCAACAATCATATCTCTCAGTTCGGCGGCACGTTCAAACTCCAGCAACTTAGAAGCCTGGCGCATTTCTTTCTCCAGATTAGCAGCCAATTCCAGCATATCTTCGCGTTTCATATTGCCGATGCGGTCAATTTTGTAGTCAGACGGCGTTTCGGCTACCTTGGTTGTTTCAATAAGTTCTTTTACCCGTTTTTCAATGGTTTTGGGAGTTATGCCGTGCTGCGTGTTATATGCCTTCTGAATTTCCCGGCGGCGCTCAGTCTCACCGATCGCTCGCCGCATGGAATCGGTAATGGTATCAGCATACATAATAACCTTGCCGTGAGCATTACGGGCTGCGCGCCCGATTGTCTGAATTAGCGAGGTCTCAGAACGCAGGAACCCTTCTTTATCCGCATCCAGAATGGTCACAAGTGACACCTCCGGCATATCCAGCCCTTCCCGCAGTAGATTTATGCCAACAAGCACATCATGCACTCCCGCCCGCAAATCGCGAATAATCTCTACCCGCTCAATTGTTGCAATATCAGAGTGAAGATAATTTACCTTAATCCCCATATTCTTTAAGTACTCAGTCAGGTTTTCGGCCATCTTTTTGGTCAGAGTGGTCACAAGTACCCGCTCATTCGCTGCTGTGCGCAGTTTAATTTCGTCAAGCAAATCGTCCATTTGACCTTTGATAGGGCGAACCTCGATTTCAGGGTCAATCAGACCGGTTGGACGAATAATCTGCTGAACCACTTGACTACCCTCATGTAACTCATAGGCAGCCGGGGTAGCTGACACATAGACAATCTGATTAATGCGTTCCTTAAACTCATCAAAAGTCAGTGGACGGTTATCAAAGGCCGAGGGTAAACGAAACCCGTTCTCCACAAGGGCTTCTTTACGTGACCGGTCACCGGCGTACATGGCCCTAACTTGCGGCAAGGTAACGTGGGACTCGTCCACGACAATGAGAAAATCCTCAGGGAAATAGTCGATAAGCGTATAGGGCGACTCACCTGGCAAGCGCTTAGTAAGGTGCCGGGAGTAATTTTCTATTCCGGAGCAATAACCCATTTCCAGCAGCATTTCCAAATCATAACGCGTGCGTTGATCCAGGCGTTGAGCTTCTAACAGCTTATTATTAGCCTTGAGATAGGCCAGACGTTCATCCAGTTCTGCTTCAATATCCTGCGCCGCCCGCAGCATGTTCTCCCGAGAGGTAACATAGTGGGAGGCCGGATACACCGAAATATGCTTACGTTCGGCGACAATTTCTCCTGTCAGGGTATCGATCTCCAGAATACGCTCAATTTCATCACCGAACAGCTCCACCCTAAGCGCTCTTTCGCCATACGCGGCCGGAAAAATTTCAACAATGTCACCACGCACCCGGAAAGTACCGCGAGAAAAATTATAGTCATTTCGTTCATACTGAATCTCAATCAGTTTGCGCAAAATAGCATCCCGGTCTTTAGTCTGACCCTGGCGCAGCGAGAGCACTAAGCCATGATATTCATCCGGCGAACCTAACCCATAGATACACGACACACTGGCCACAATAATGACATCCCGCCGCTCAAACAGCGCACTTGTCGCGGAGTGGCGCAGCTTATCAATTTCATCATTAATCGAAGCATCCTTTTCAATATAGGTATCGGTATGGGCAATATAGGCTTCCGGCTGATAGTAATCATAATAACTTACAAAGTATTCAACCGCATTATTAGGGAAAAACTCCTTAAACTCACTGGCCAACTGGGCTGCCAATGTCTTATTGTGAGCAATTACCAGTGTCGGTTTTTGCACTTCTTCAATAACTTTAGCTATCGTAAAGGTCTTGCCTGTACCGGTAGCCCCCAGAAGTACTTGCGCGGCATCACCGCGTTCAATACTCTTTGCTAATTGGGTAATGGCTGTTGGTTGATCCCCGGTAGGCACAAACGGTGCTTCCACCTTAAAGGGGATTCCGCCTTCCTGATGAACGGTATTGAGTTTTGGTACGGTTGCCATAATTATCACCTATATCATTTATTCGCTCTGGTTTCTTAGCGTTTTTTTATCTTTTCTTTCAACCAATCAATCAGTCCATACCTATCGGTAACCATTTCAGCATAAAATTCCTCGTCCCCGTCGGGAACTAAAATTACACCTAAACGGCGCTCGCCATTTTTAAATTTGCTTTTCTTATGTACCTCTTTGCCTGCCCGTTCAAAAACAAGGGTAAAACTTTCCGGTGCCTGACTAATAGCTGCTGCTAAATCAAATTTGCTATTTACCGGGAAACCGGCGAGGCTGGTAATAATATCTCCTGGCTTAAGCACTCTGGCCGCCGGTGAATCACTAACAGTATCTAACACCATAAGGCCATATGGTGGTGGCACAAACCGTGGCGGCTGCTCCATCTCACGGCGATTATCCAGTTGGATGAGAAATTCATGGCCTACTGGTGATAATACCGCGGCAATCACTTGCAGCCACACATATTTTGCCGACAAAACCGCGAGCACCAGCAAAAGAATGCTGTATCCTGCCAAATGCAGGGCAGAATGCCAGCGCCGCTGCTGCGGCAAACTGGCAATGGCCATATCGGTATAGCCTAAAGCAGCTACTACCGGCGCCATTACATAAATCCAACTCGACCCAGTAGGCGGCTCTTGTGACATAGGTAGTAGCGGCCACCATTCCGGCATTTTTAGGATACCTCCAGGCGCGCTGCCCTCAGGTATTGCTACCGCCGCCAAAATAACCAGCGGCAACGGCCAGAAATTCTGCAGACTAAACGCCCCTACTAACCGGCTTTCTTCTTTATTATCAAGCATTGGCACAGCATTATCACTATTATAGAACAAACGTTCGCGCGTGTAAACTTCTTTTTTTATAATCATTGGTACAGCACTATAACCACCGCTAATCGCAATCAACAAGCTCTCGGTAATATGTAGTACCGCTACCAGGGACAATACTTGCGGCACATTAACCTCAGGCCAGCCAAACAAAACATGGGAGAGCGCCACTAATCCGCCAGCATAGGCAAAACATAAGAAACGCATATTGATAAGCATAAGCACTAAAGCCACCGGCCAGATATAATTAAGACCCAGCTGATTTATAGTAATGCCAACAAGTGTCAGCAAAAAGCTGCCGGTGATACCACCAATAAGGCCAAACAGACCTGCCAGCATAATTTGTTGTGTCAGAGAATAGTTGCATACACCAAACATTTGACGCTGCCTTTTTTGCATCTGCCAATATTGATAACCTACTAACGCTAAAATTATCCAAAAGTTGGTATCCTGTATTACCTCTATCGAACCACGGATAATGAGCAAAAGTAAATCAGACCATGGGAACAACTTGTCTCACCTCACTACAGAATAGATACAGCTAAGGGTTGGTTTATAAAATTATAAACCAACCCCTCCACCCGGACAATACTACATTTTGCTTTTCAGAATCTCAAGAGCTTTGTCCAGTTGTACATCCTTATCTTTACTTTCCGGCAATTCAACTACCATATCGGGCTCAATGCCCACGCCGTTGATGGCTCTTTCTTTCGGCGTCAGGTACTTGGCGATAGTCAGCTTAATAGCCGAACCCTCATCCAAGCGGATAACGGTCTGGACAGAGCCCTTGCCATACGTTTTGGTGCCAACCAACGTGGCTACTCCCGTATCCTGCGCTGCTCCGGCAACAATCTCTGAAGCACTGGCGCTGCCGCCATTCACTAAAATAACAATGGGGTATTTTGTAGTTTCCAGGTTGGAAGAATGGGTTTCCCGCTGTCCATCACGGGTAACCACCGATACCACCGGGCCTTTAGGAACAAACTGACTGGCAACTTTGACGCTTTCGCCCAAAAGTCCGCCTGGATTATCCCGCAGGTCAAGCACCAGTGCTTTTATGCCTTGCTTTTCCATTTCCTGCAATTTACGTACAAAATCATTACCGGTATTCTCGTTGAACATAGATATCCGAATATATCCAATATGATCATCCAGCATTTTACCGGCCACAGTCTTAATCTGAATATTGGAGCGGGTCAGCGAATAATCCTGTATCTCCTGGCCTCGCATTAGGGTTAAAACAATCTTACTGCCTTCCGGGCCGCGGATCTTGTTGACAGCCTCATCCAAAGCCATATCTTTGGTATCTTGACCATCAATCTTGATAATCTGATCACCGCTTTTTATCCCGGCTTTTTCCCCAGGGGTTCCTTCAATGGGGGCAACTACCGTAAGCAGTTTATCCTTCATACCAATGACAATACCTACCCCGCCAAAAGAACCTTCGGTCTCAATCATAAATTCTTTAAATGTTTTGGCATCCATGTAGATAGAATGCGGATCATTGAGAGACTTTACCATACCCTTAATGGCACCGGCCATCAGGGTATCACTTGGTACTTCTTCCACATACCGAGACTTAACCACCTGCAATGCCCTAATCACTTTGAAAGCGCTGGCAGCATCAGCCGACCAGGCATTCATTAAATATAAAAATCCGGCAGACGTCGCCAAGAAAGTCACTAAAACCAGCAGTACAGCGCCAAAAATTATTTTACGGCGGCTCAATAAATACACCTCGCAAAAGTCACGGTTTCAATACCGGACTTATCCCTTTTCTACTTATCCTTTTAACTATATGTCAAACTTCCTATAAATATTCTTAGCCTTACTGATTAACCTCGCAATGCCGCAAACCTATGGCATCACGAATATCGCTAATAAATTGTTGTTACGAGTTTTCCGTTACGGCAAATAGTTCATCGGGCTGACTGGCGAACCATTTTCCCGAACTTCAAAATGCAGATGCGGTCCGGTCGAATAGCCAGTTGAACCAACACGGGAAATCAGTTGCCCTTTGCGTACCCGGGTTCCCTCTTCTACCACCAGCTCCGAATTGTGAGCATATAAGGTCGAAATACCGTTGCCATGTTCAAGAATAACGACATTACCATAGCCGCCCAACCAGCCGCTGGATACCACTACCCCATTGTCAGCTGCCACGACTGAATCACCATAATCAGCGCCAATATCAATCCCGCTATGAAATCGTTCTGTGCCAAATATGGGGTGTGTCCGCCAACCGAACGGCGAAGTAATCGGACCCGAAGTCGGCCACATCAGGGCGCCACTGCCGCCCGCCGGACCAGCTGCATTGCTGCTGCCTGACTGAATCCGGCGAATCATTTGTTCAATCTGGTTGGAAGTTTCCATTAGCTCCCGGTAAGCCTGCTCAGCCGTGTCACGCTCGCTTACGGCTGAATTCAACACAGTTTCCTGTTGCTTTTTATTGCCTTCAATAAGCGCCTTTTTCTCAGCGGCTTGGGCTTTTAGATCAATGATGGCTGCCTTATCACGTTCAAGCTCCGCCCGTTTCTGGATGACAAGCTCGCGTTCGGCCTTTACCTGGGCAACAAGAGTTAAATCCAGATTAACAACACGTTTTAGTAAATCCGCCCTTGTGGTAAAATCGGCAAAGTCCACAGCACCAAACAAAACATCCAAATAGTTTACCTGACCGTTTTTATAAATATCACGCATTCTTTTATTCAGTATTTGACTGCGCTCAGCCAGGTTTTTTTCAACCTTGGCCAATAATTCCGTATTCACCGTTATCTGCTGCTCGGTAGCGGCAAGTTTGGATAAAATACCGTTATATTCGCCGACCACTGTATCCAGATTGCCCTGAATAACCCGCAGTTTCTCGGAAACACTGTCCACCTGTTGTTGTGCCTGGGCAGCTTTATTTTGCTGCAGCTCCATTTGCTGCTGAACACTTTCCAGTTCGCGTTGTTTTTGGTCGATCTCATCTGCTAACGCTGTACCCAGAACACAGGCTACCAGCATGATAACTAGTGCGACCGACAAACTTCTTCGTTTACTAAACAAAGCTCTCCCCCCTGTTACACCTTCATAAACCGCTTAAGCGAAATCGTACTGCCTAACGCACCGATGGCTGTCCCCACAATCAAGAGGATTATGCTAATATGAGTTAAGAACGGATTTTTAGGAATCAGCGGTAAAAAAGCCAGCGACTCATACACCTTATCGGTAAGTGAGCTATACGTTTGGCTCAGAATAAGCACCGCACATAGCGCACCGCTAAAACCCAAGATCATACCTTCAATCATAAAAGGGAACCGGATAAACCAATCTGTAGCCCCGACATATTTCATAATCCCGATTTCTTTGCGTCTGGCAAAAACCGTAATGCGGATAGTATTCGAGATAATAAACAGAGCCGCCAGAGCCAGAAAAATAATCAGGATTAGCCCAAAGATTCGGATCATCTTTGTTAACGCAAACAATTGTTCAATGACTTCCTGACCGTATTTGGCATTTTCTACGCCTTTGAGTTGCGCAATAGACTGGGACACTGTCTTAACATATTCAGGCTTGTCTACTTTCACTTCAAAGGAATTAGGCAGCGGATTGGTGTCGCCTAGCGCCGTAAGCAAACCTTGCTGTTCGCCTAAACGATCCTTGAACTTAACCATGGCCGCTTCCTTATCAATGAACATTACTTCTGTGACACCAGGCATTTTGGTTATTCTTGTACCTATCTCCCGCATATCACGGTCTGACAATCCATCTTCCATATATACAGTAATCTGCACTTGGGTTTCCAGGGTAGACGCAATATGATTCAGATTGAGCACCATGACCAGAAATATACCCAAAATCAACAGAGACAAAGCCACAGTACTCACTGAAGCAATACTCATCAGACCATTACGCCTAAGGGAAGTAATAGCCTCACGCATAAAATATTCGAATGTTCTAATCTTCATAGCCGTATACTCCTTTTACCTGGTCACGGGCAATACGGCCTTTTTCAATAGCGATAACGCGTTTTCGCATAGCATCCACAACGGTTTTATCGTGAGTGGCCATAATAATGGTCGTGCCTGCCTTATTAATAGTATCAAATACCTTCATGATTTCCCACGAAGTCTCTGGATCCAAATTGCCGGTAGGTTCGTCGGCAATAACAATAACCGGGTTATTGACAATAGCCCGGGCAATAGCTACCCGCTGCTGCTCGCCACCAGACAGTTCTGACGGATAAGTACGAACCTTATGGCGAAGTCCAACCAGTTCCAGCACATTATGCACCCTTTTTTGTATCTCACGCCGTGGTGCTTCAATAACCTGCATGGCAAAAGCCACATTATCATATACCGTTTTATTGGGCAACAACCGGTAATCCTGAAATACCATGCCCAGACTCCGTCTTAAATACGGCACTTCTTTGGGCTGCAGATCTATGACATTCTTGCCATTAACAACAAGCCGTCCACTACTAGGCAGTTCTTCCCGTAAAATCAACTTAATGAATGTCGATTTACCAGCACCGCTCGGACCAACAACAAATACAAAATCACCTTTGTGGATATCTACTGTAACATCTGCCAACGCAACTGAGCCGTTGCTATAGACTTTCGACACTTCACTCATGTAAATCAATCCTTGAGTACCTCCATTACAAATTGAAAGACCAAAACGTATAAATTATTCGACGGACGTATGGAAAACCCTCCTTTTTTTGCGAACTATTGATTAGGAATCGCTATTGTTTACCATGTTTTTACAATCCATGTGCCTTTCTGCTACTATTTCAGCAATTCCAAAGTATATAGTGTCGACAGGCCTAGCACACATAATAACCCAAAATACCACCATGCCACAGTTAGACGCTGCTTTCCGGATAATTGATAATAGCCATATTCTTGTGGTTTTTCCCCTTGCCACAATTCAAACAGCGAAAATAGAAAAACAACCAAAATCAAGAAATTATATGTATATAAGAACACTGCACCAATAACAAAACTGCCAATCCACCAAAGTCGGGGCGAGATGGCAGCTGCAATGCGTTCTCCGTCAAGCGGAGCGCAGGGAATAAGGTTAAAAAGGTTTAACACACAGGCAGTATAAGCAAGTACCAGCATCAACATACTATTGGTCCACAAATAAAAAGCTAAGCATGCCAAGGCGCTTAGTGTCCCGGCTGCCGGCCCGCCAATCGCAATATTGGCTGTCATTTTGGCATTAATAGGCGGACGATTTAAGCTAATGACAGCACCGATGAAAGGAATAAAAGTAGGACCGCTGGCTCTCAGGCCAACAATGCGTGAAGCCACAATATGCCCCAATTCATGAACTAATAGTAAGATAATAAAACCGAAGGCAAATTTGACACCAAAGGCTAGCGCATACAAGGCCAGGGAAACCAGCATGGATAATGCGGTAGTAAAAGTCCCCCCCATCTGGAACAGCGCCAGTAATCCAACCAGCCCGATCCCAGTCCGGCGCAGCACCCGCCGCCCCAGGTTTATTACCCTCCAGCAGCTCACAGCAGCCCTCCTTCCGGTGTATGTTTCTAGCATTGTTCTTGCTGATGAAATAAAAGATTCCGCACATACATCATAGATATGCATGTGCGGAATCTTTTAAAACTTTCAGTATAAGAGAAGACACGGCTTGTAGAGGATAACTATTTCTTGCGGCTGACTACCTTTTTGGCAGCAGCAACAATGGCTTCTTCGGTTAAATTATATTTTTTCAGCAGATCGCCTGGTGTGCCAGACTCGCCAAAAGTATCCATGACGCCCAGCCGTTCCATGGGAACAGGCGCATTTTCGACAACAACCTCGGCAACAGCACTGCCAAGCCCCCCAATAATACTGTGTTCCTCACAGGTCACAATAGCACCGGTATCACGAGCAGCGGCAATTATAGCCTCTTTGTCAATAGGTTTAATGGAGGCCATATTAAGAACCCGGGCACTTATTCCCTGGGAAATAAGTTGCTCGGCTGCATGGCGAGCCGGAGCTACCATAATACCACAGGCAATCAGGGTTACATCTGTACCATCTGCCAGGAGAGCCGCTTTACCAAGCTTGAATTCATAGGCTTCGCCAAAAACGTCAGGTACCGATGCCCGTCCCAGACGAATATACACCGGTCCTTTATGTTCGGCAGCGAAATCAATGGCCTGTTTAGTCTCGGTTGCATCAGCAGGCACAATAACCGTCATATTCGGCAATACCCGCATAACAGCAATATCTTCAATGGACTGGTGAGACGCACCGTCTTCGCCGACCGTCAAACCGGCATGGGTAGCAGCGATTTTAACATTAAGTTCCGGATAGCAAATAGAATTGCGTACCTGTTCAAAGGCACGACCAGTCGCAAACATGGCGAAAGTGGAAACAAACGGAATTTTACCGGCAGCAGCCAAACCAGCGGCAACTCCCATCATATTTTGCTCGGCAATACCCACATTGATAAATCGGTCAGGATGCGCTTTAGCAAATACATTGGTTTTGGTAGATTTGGACAAGTCGGCATCCAATACCACAATATTCTTATTGCGGTCACCTAGGTCTTTTAGAGCTAAACCATAGGCTTCGCGAGTAGCAAGATTTCCCATTTTGGTTTTTGCACCTCTTTCATTGGCATATGGCTCTGAACGCTCATCTGTGCGGGCTGTTACAACAAGTTTTCTGCCACCAATCGGCGTGAAGTAGCCTCATAGGCGACGGTGTTGTTGCTCCTCAAAACGATTGCTTGCGTACGGCTGTACGCGGCGCTGCACGTTTTTCCGGTGCGCCTAGCATCTAAGCATTCATAACCACATGCGCGTATATTCAAAGTTCTTTTAAACTCAAGTTCATAAACACAAAGTTTTGCAGTTGGGTGGTGTGTTGGCAAAAGCGGAAGTCAAACGTTAGTGGTGGAGCGTTGCCAATACACCACCCAACTGCGTCTGCAAGCTTCTTTTCTGCCAACTATCTGATTAACAGCCTAAACCGGCTAAGAATGTGGCACATTCTTCGCGGCTGGGGGCTTTGCCGTGCCAGTCGGCTACGTTTTCCATCTGGGAAACGCCTTTGCCTTTGATAGTTTTTGCAACTATCATAGTTGGTTTATCTTTTACCGTCTTGGCGGTTTGAATAGCATCATAAATGGCGTTATAGTCATGACCGTCAATAATGATTACATTCCAGCCGAAAGCCTGCCATTTTTCAGGAATAGGCAACGGCGACATAACCTCGCTGATCGGGCCGTCAATTTGCAGGCCGTTAAAGTCAACAAAAGCCGTAAGGTTGTCCAGCTTGTAATGAGGGGCGAACATAGCGGCTTCCCAAACCTGACCCTCTTCCAGTTCACCGTCACCCAATAAGGCATATACCCGGTAATCACGAGTATCCAGTTTAGCCGCCAGAGCCATACCACTAGCAGCACTTAACCCTTGTCCCAAAGAACCTGTCGACATATCCACACCCGGAATGTTTTTCATCTCCGGATGTCCCTGCAGGCGACTGCTAATCTTACGCAGTGACAGTAACTCTTCCTTCGGCAAAAAGCCTTTTTCAGCCAAGGTGGCATAAAGCACCGGAGCCGCATGGCCTTTGGAAAGCACAAACCGGTCGCGGTCAGGGTCTTTCGTGTTTGCCGGATCAACCTTCATTTCGGCAAAATAGAGCACACTCAAGATATCGGCAGCCGACAAAGATCCACCGGGATGCCCAGATTTAGCCTCTGTAACCATCCGCACAATATTGCCCCTGATGGATTTGGCATGCCCAGCAAGCTCAGTAAGCTGCTGCGGGGTTAGTTTCTGTGTCATTCTTCTCTCAACCTCCTATAGTCCTTTGGTAACTCAAATCAATACTCAATCATACTCCAACAATGTTTCAGCGCAGCTGAAACAAGTCACTCCCCAAAAGGTTTGCACCCAACAACGAAAATACCACAAGGCCTGAAATTGGCAAGAAATGTCCATATGCAAGGCGCGACGAGGACGTACCCGCAGTCGTACTGGAAGTACGTCGGAGGGAACGCCCACAGGAGTAACGAAGCAGATGGGCGTTTATTGCCAATTTCAGCGATAGGTAGTGAAGCCTTCGCCCAGTACTTCGTGCGCATCAGTAACAATAACAAAAGCCTTGCAATCAATATGATACACCAAATCCTTGACAGTAGAAACCTCTCTGGTACTTACCACGCAAAAGATAACCTCACGGTTGGCCTGCGTGTATGCACCACGGCCAGACAAAAAAGTCACGCCCCGCCCCAGCTCGGTCATAATCGCGTCTGACACCTTTTCAGGCGACTGAGACATGATAAAAAAAGCTTTGGCGGTACTGGAGCCTTCCTGCACCAAATCAATGATTTGTGTGGTAACAAAAAGAGAAATTAGGCCATATAATGCAAGCTCGGCACTGCCAAATACAATGCCGGCTGTGGCAATAACGAAAAAGTCAACACCTAAGAGTGCCTGGCCTATACTGATCTTAGTTAATTTATGAATAATGGCTGCTGCCAAATCAGTACCAGCCGTTGTCCCTTTAAACTTAAACACAATTCCCATGCCAATACCGGCGAGAACGCCGCCATATATCGAGTTAAGCAGTAAATCCTGGGTAAGGACTGGCACAAATGGCGCAGATAAATCTATACTAGCCGCCAATATGCCGGCGCCCAGCAGCGTATTTATACCAAAGCGGGCTCCCAAAATTTTGACACTCAAGAGGAACATGGGAATATCGAAAGCCAGCATGGTCATGCCCACAGGCAGCCCGAAGGTATGATGAAGCACAGTGGCCAGGCCGCTAATGCCGCCTGCTGCAACTTTATTAGGGATTAAAAACATATTAAGAGCCACAGCCGTAATCAACGTGCCCAATATAATTCCCAAATAGTCACGCAGCCACTTCCATTTCACCATCGCTGCCTCCTTACTTTTTCACCAAGCTGAGTGCAAGTTCGGCGTTTTGAAAAGCTTTTTTACGCAAAATATTAATCCGTTCTTCCCGATCTCGGTTTGGCTCTTTGCGTTCAGCCCACAGTTCATGAACCCTGTTCATCAGGCTGTCAACCGTTACTGACTTTAAGGTACCAACATGTCGTTCAC
>JAEZVB010000030.1 GCA_023443285.1 Bacillota bacterium | reverse complement strand
GAGTATAGCCGGCCGTATTTGTATAACTGTCCAGAATTTCCTGCTCAATTAATGCCGGATCTTTTTCGGCAAATACAATATCAGGCAAATTATATTTAGCCACTTATTTTCACCTTCACTTTCGGTTGCAGCAGGCCATCAACCCCGCTGCCGGAAAACGATATGTGTGTTATAGTTGCCCTCGGTTCATATTTTTTTACTGCTGCAGTTATTCGAGATTTTAAAAACATCTGAGCCACAGGCATTGGACGGTCCAGCAGGCTTGCATCAAGAGCAAAGTCCCGGTTCATTGGGCAAGAATGAACAGCTGAGGATATAATCATAGCCACATTTTGCAAAATAGCATCAACATCGGCAGCTCCAAAATTGATTGATATTCCACCATTGCTTTCAAGAGAAACAACATATTCAGCCATTCTTACGCCTCACTTTCCGGATACTCTGTAAAGCTTAAATTCACTGCAACTACCAACATTTCTCCTGTCCCATCAAATGTTCGAGGATCTTCATCCATTTTTTGCAGCACTACTTTGTTGTCAGTAACTTGTTCATCGCCAATCATTAACAGGCAAATTATACCTTCGTCTCTAATCTGACGAAGTTTTTTTAATTCTTCTTTAGGTTTAACACCTAAGCCAGCATGCAGTAGCACAGAAAAGCTAAGCTCTTCCAATCCTGGACCGATAAATTCCAAGATACTCTTTTGTTGGATAATCTCATGTGTTGCCCACCTGGCTGAAGAGCCTCGTTTAAAATCGTCAAAGGTCATTACCCGTAGAGTTGGTTTACTATTATCATCGCTACTACCAATATGGTAAGCCTCGAAAACAATTTCAATTGTTGTACCGTCTTTTGCGGTGCCACTTAATACTCCGACCGACATTTAATCACCTGCCTCATTGTGGCTTCCCAGTAACACTACCGATTGATTCTGAATGAATATGATTCTTTAGACTAATTCCATCAGCAATCACGTCACCAGTAACATTGACATTTCCCACCGCTTTAATATTGATATGACCCGTGCACACTATCTTGACTATGACCACATGTTAGACACTGACATTGACTAGCGTCTTTCATCCTATCACCTCAACCAAAATATTGTCCCGCCCCTTTATCCGCCTATCCAGGCTAAACTATCTTTGTGATCCTGCGGCGATCCCCTAGTTTTTCCAACCACTCGCGCAATCGACGGTAGTAGCCTCTCGTTGGTTCTGTAATAGCTGCAGCTTCATAGATTCTGAGATATTCGATCATCTCCGGTACTGTCTCTATGGGTTTCATAGTTGTCCATCCCACTCCCATAGTCGCTGCATTCCCTTGGCCGGCACAGGATTTATCAGCCTTACTCCTTCTAGTTTCCAAGCATATCGACCTATCTCATAATCTCCAAATTCATATTCGACTGTATCTATAATCGCTTTTATAAATTGTTCGCTGATATAAATGCAGTCTACTAAGTTGGCTACCGCAATAACAGAACCTAATGGTAACTCTTTCGCCGAGATAATATTAGCCCTACTTAGTGAACTCTTAAAAGGTTCACTTTCACAGAGTTCTATCTCCTCTTTTGGAGCTTTAGCTGCCGAATGGATGGCTAGTTGGCCTCTATATTTAGTTGCCCATGATCGAGTCTCATACTTTTTTGCACCAATTGCAATAAGACTAGCACAATACTTTTTCTTTGCCAAGTTATCACCCCCGCTTGTCCTGTTTTAGTTCAGCCGGGATTATCCGGCTTGTTTCGATTTTTCATGCATCTCAAAATTACCTATGAATCCATCTGCTATTGCCTTATTAACTGCCTCCGGCAAATAGTCGCGGATATTTTCCGGAACTTCTGTAAAGATCAATGGCGGATCTGCCGGGTACCAGACGCCATTAACTTCGGAGCCTTTATAAACGTATTCCAGTTTTTTCTTCGCCATCTCACACCCCTCCCGGTATATGTATATGCTGGTTTGGCTTGGACACTTTACTCTTATCCCACCGAATCCGGCGCAGAAGTAAATCTAACTACTCAGTCCCAATACAGGAAATTAGTGGCGTTTAATTGAATTTTTACCTCTAAAAGAGAGGTGACAAATTTGGAAACGTTTTTATCTGCAATAATAGGAGCTTTATTCGGTTCTTTTTCTGCCGCCGGTTTGTCGTATATCTATCATGAGCGTAAGGAAAAGCAAGTCTTAAAAATCAACTGCCGTCTATTACTAGATGTAGTTATTAAGCATGCCACTTGGTTGGATAAAGACAGATTAATTGACGAAGAAAGTATTCTGCGTTTCGCTAAGGAAATTGATCTAGAATTATGGGATGATTTAAAATATAAATTACCAGGAATAACATTTGATCAATTCGAAGTTCTGAGACAACATTTTAAAGATATGAAAGAGATAAAAACTACAGTTGCTAATTTTAATTCACTAAAATCACTTTATCCAATTCCTGATGATCTTCTTCTTCCGAATATAGAAGCTTGCAAAGAAGCTAGTGAAGTGTTGTTTAAAATTTGCTATGTAAGCGAAAAGTCGCTAATAAGCCTAATTCCTTTTAAATATTACAAAGTTAACAACTAAACCGGTAATAAAGCTAGTTATTAATGACGTAAAAAAAGTGCCCCAATCCACGTCAAAATCCCCCTTATCCCGCCCGCTCCAACAAGCGATTCATTTATATATAGTTGAAAGCAGGTGTTCCAGTGTCTGAACAAATCTCTTGGGTTTCAATCTTCGGTGCTATTACTGGTTTTGCTGGGTTAATTCTTCACTTTTGGAGATTTCTACAAGAACGACCATCTATCAATATTTATCAACCTGACGATGATAGAACACAAGCTCTGACCGGCTTTGCAGAAGATCCAGATGAAATGACCATAGATGGACACATGCTAGACGTTTCAACATATCATCTATGGATATGGCTTAGAATTACAAATACTTCTGAAAGACCATTAACCTTTCTAGAATTTACTCTTGCTATGCCAGGAATCGAGGTACAGCGCTTAGATAGCACTACATGGGTTCCTAAAGTTGCTACTTGGGATGCTGCCATTGGAAAAAATGAATATGAAGCTTTTGAACAAGATACCGTTACGCCGTTAGTGCAACCCGTATTTACCTTAGAATCATATAGAGCAACTGAAGGATACTTCTACTTTGGTCGCGTTGATGCTGAAACCCTTAAAAAAGTTGAAACTGCTAGATTACAAATTTTTACCACTCGTAAGATATTTAAAAAAACCATTAAGATTAATCCCCGTTTATCTTTTTGGAGTGAGATACAATACCTAGATATAAGCAAGAATGATTAGTTAGTCACATATACTAACTCTCTAACTTGTTTATTTTCGGATCATTACTTTTTCTTTACAGAAAGGAATAATATGAAAAGTCTTTGTATAGCACTTTTAATCGTTTTTCTTTTACCTGCCAGCCTCGCTTTTGCTGCTCACCAAGAAACAATATCCTCGTCTTTTGAAACTGTAGTGAAAAAGCACATAGATAGTTATAAGAGCGACCCTAGAATATTGGTGTATTACATACCCGAACATGTTTCAGCGAACATACAAGCAGGTTGGAGAAAAAGCAAATGTGAGGTTACTGAAAATTACACATTCGCAGTTAAGGAAACAGATTCTTTAATAACACCTTATAAGGCTTATTTAATTTATAAAATGAAGATATTAGTTAGCCCTGCATTTTCATCTAAAGAACTAGCTGAAACTACTGAGGATTTTAAAGAGAGCAGTAATAAGCTTTATAAAATCACCTTTTCTTTTCAAGACGGTAGATGGATTCCTGAAAAATATGAAGATCAATTTCAGATTGAAAGATCTGTACCACCGGTTTGGTTTGAAATCAAACAGAATCCCGCATCAAGTCCCTTCAAGCGAATTGTCGTAAAAGATTTGGATAGTCTTATGTAAGTGCTCGCTTGTTATTTAACCTCTGAAGCCAGTTAAGGGCTTCTTTAAACAAACGTTAGCTGTTAACCAAATTCATTGAGAGTGTGAAAGGAGAATATCCATGAAATGTATTCAATGCGGTTTTGAAGATCATGAAGAAAACTCAAAGTTTTGTGAGAATTGTGGTTACCCAATAAATAGCAACTATTGCACCAATGACCATTGCTTTACCCGTAATAACGGAGAGGCTATACCATGTAGAGAAACAGCTTGCTATTGCAATGATTGCGGTTCTCAGACTGAATACTTCCGCGATGGTTTAATAAAGCCTATTGATTGTAAAAAACAACAACCGGATTAGGTTTTAACTGCGTTCCGCAGTATGGGCAAAAGTTTGCCGTCTTTCGTACTTCCTTGTTGCATTTTGGGCAATTACAACGTTCTAATTCCACTGTTCTCCCCCTCCGCCAGTTATTTACAATAACGATTAGCCGGTTTTGGGTAGGATTTGATTTTTGCCATCGCGCACTCGCAACACCCCAGGTAAAAAAAATAGATCATCAAAAGAAGCCTCCGCAAAAAGACTTAGAGCTCCAGCAATAAACCCCTCTCCTGGATCATGAATCCCTTTTTTTACCTTCCACAATTGACTTGGACTGATATCCATTCGGATAGCGCACTCACTCTCACCAAGTCCATAAAGTTCTTGGTAGGCTTCAAATTCTGACCGTTTTAATTTTATAGGCATCTTATCCCCCCTTCGCAAAACAAGTTGTTGCGTTGTCGCAATATAAATATATCACAACAATGTCGCGCACGCAATATATTCGTGTGATAAAATTTTTCGCCTTCGCAACACTTATATAATTGCGTATACGAAATACAAGAGATATACTGGATTCGAGGTGTTAACGTGGCTAATCTAGTTGATATTTATATAAAGCAAGATACTAATCGTAAAAATTTTGGTCTTTGGTTCGCTGATCTTCGCGAAAAAAGCGGTTTTGAAAGTCAACGTCAATTGGCGATTGCTGCAAATGTAAGTCCAACAACCATTTCTCGAATTGAACAAGGCACACAAAAAGCTGAGCCAGAAACATTAAAAAAATTATCAAAATATCTTAAAATTTCTTACTCTGATTTAATGGCTAAGGCTGGCTATCCCATTCAACCTAACTCAATAGATTATAAAGGCATCCCCCTTCTTGGCCCAATAAAAGCCGGAGTACCTATCCTATCGGCCGATAACTACAGCGAAACGATAGAGCCTCCAGATGGCGTTATCGCCGACTTTGCGGCACCGGTTGAAGGTGATAGCATGATCTACGCCGGTATCTACCCTGGCGATATAGCCTTTTTCCGTGAATGTAACGAACCAAAGCCTGGATATATCGTTGCAGCACGAATTTTGGATTATGATGCAGCGGTCAATCTTAAATTCTTTATACAAAAAAATGGCCAAGCAGTCCTTCGCTCGGCCAATCCTGAGTATAAAGATATTCCTTTTACGAAAAATCATGCCGTCGTCGGTATTATGACCGGCTTGATTCGTGATGGAGCACCCGGCGTTAAAGATTACGAAGCTATCATCTACTCTAAAGAACGACTTGATGAACGGTGGAATCAGGCTATTCTTCAAGCAGTAGCCGATGGAATATCTCCAGAGCAATTTACTTCGTTGGTTTCCATGATGAAGAAGTTTTTAAAAGGTGAGTAATCAATAAAAAATCCAAGCCATGTTACACGGTGTTTATTATAGTTGCAACTTCAGCAAAAACACAGCAATAGAAAGGCTGTGTTTTTATTTTACCTGATAAGATATAATTTTTAAAATCCATGTATATTTTGGGGTAACACAGTAACTTTATAGTGCCAGTTTACGTCCTTGATCTCGTTGCCATGAATTTAAGTATTAAACCAATGCGCTGTATGACTTGAATAAAAACAGCAAAAAAAATGCAAAGACATTATATAACAGCCGTGTCTTTGCAGGTCGAACACTATATATTATCTTCGGCAAGGCGCTCAAGATCATCTTTAATATCATCTACATCATCTTTAATATCATCTACATCATTTTTAATATCATTAACATCATTTTTAATATCATTAACAGTATCGTTCAATCTGTTTAATCTGTTCACTAAATGAGCTTGGTATAAAACTGCTAAATTTTCCGTTATATATTTTTCCAATATTTCTATTTTTTCTACGTTTACTTGATAATCAAGTTTTAATGAAAGTATTAAGTTTTTCAAACAGGCGGATCGATCAGCTATCAATGTTATCTGGTGGTGTATAAATCTAAGACTGCTTATACAATCTTTCGTGCTATCAAACCCCAATTTATAAGCAACAGATTTAGGCGATTGTCTATAATATTCTCTACATAAAAACATCTCATCAATAACGAATCTAACTACCTGTTCAAATTGGTAATTGTCCATCTTAAGTATTTGTTTTGAATCTTGTTTGGGTACAATGAACGCATGTAAATTATTATATAATAATTTTATAGTTTCTGGTTCTAATGGATAACCAGCTAAGTACTTTTTGAACTCTTTTTCATTCTCACTCTCAGAAATAACATCCAAAACATTGTCTATAAGAGAACCATAACAGTCTAATTCTTCTGGGGCAAGTATGTAATTACTCATCTTAACTGAGTATTTGTGTCTCAGACAATCCAGTATAAAATCTCTTTTGTTATCAGCCAACTGATTAAACCATACTATAAGCTTGTGCAACTCTTTATTTTTCAAAATATCACCTCAGATTAATAAATTACTAGAATAAACTCAATTAACTTCTGAATAGCAGAAATCTTCTTGTTCAGAAACAAACATTGGAGATGTATTCTTTATATAGGAATCCCAACAATTCCAATTCTCTTTAGGCTGCGCTTGTTCCATAGTCGATAACTTTTTTTCAATTACATCTATTTTAGATGAATTCTTTTGAGCAAATGTGTACATTTTAGATAACTCTGCTTTAATCTCATTAGTATGCTTTTCAAGCTCATTGCGCAAAAACTCAGGAGTTACAGACCCCTTTTCTACACTCATAAGTGCATTCGCATTTTGGCAAATGGATTCAAACTCCTTAACTGACAAGTTCGCTTTATTATCTTCTGCCATAGAAATCATATTTTCTGGTTTTCGCACAAGTTTTATTATATTATTATGTAAAGAATCTTGTATCGCACCTTGCTCATATCTGTTGATTGTAGGCTCAGCAAAGCCTAATGCTCGAGAAAAGGCACGTTGAGACAAACCATAAAACTCCCTTATGCTTTTAATTTCGTTCGGTTGTAACAATCTATTTCGTTTCCGATATTCAGTTAGAGCCATGTCAAAATGTTTTTCTTCGATATCAATATCTGAAAGCTGATTACCACATTCAATACAATAAGGCAATTCTATCTTGACTATAATTTCCTCACCTTTGATCGCATGTACTACTTCAGTTAACCTTTTTGTATAACCTCGGTATTCATCACAGTTAGTGCAAAACAATTCATTATCCATATCATACCCCTCTGTCTCACATATTTTTCCGCCACAAAAATCGGCTTAAGTTTGAGGACGGTCTGGATGAAAAGACATCATAAATACTTCTTTTCTCCCTTTTGCCTCTCTGATTTTTAATTTTATATATAATAGATGTCCTTGAACAGATTTCTTAAAAATAAAGACATCCCCTGGATATTTAGAATTTTTATCTGGTACTGGTCCATCAAATAAATCATCTGCCGTTAACTCGCTGAGCTCCTGCAGGACATTCAGTACTGAGTAGCCAAGCATATTGACCGTTGATTTATTATCTGCATCATTAAGAAATAGATCCACTTTTCGTTCTTTTATTAGTTGCTTGCAATCTGGAAGAAATTCATCAACACATGTATGCAACGGCTCTCACTTCCTCGGAACTTTATTCAGTTATAATTATACATCATTACAATGCTTGTTTACAAGGTGTTTCGATATTATATAATATCACTTTTTCAGCAAATCGATGCTTTGTTATATCATTTTCTTGTTTGGAGGTCAATTATGAATGCAATATATGTCCGTGTAAGTTCAGAAGAACAGGCTAAATCCGGCTATTCACTGGGGGACCAGTTACAGGTCTGTCGCAACCGCTTGCTCAGTATGGGGCTTACTGATATAAAAGAATACATTGATGATGGCTATAGCGGGGAATATCTTGACCGCCCCGCCCTCGAAGAGCTAAGAAACGATCTTCGGGCCAAACTTATTCAGAACATCTGTATCTATGATCCTGACCGGCTGAGCCGCAATTTAACTAACCAGCTGCTTATTGCTGACGAAATTGAAAAGTCCAATGTTAACCTCTACTTTGTCACCGGCGACTATGATGCCAGCCCCGAAGGTCGCTTGTTTTTCAGTATACGTGGTGCCATCAGCGCCTTTGAAAAAGCCAAGATTAGTGAGCGTACCCAACGCGGCCGGAGGGCAAAGGCTAACTTGGGCAAGATCGTTCATAACGCCCGGCCATACGGGTACAGCTTTGACAAAGAAAATTCTATGTATGTAATCAATGAGGACGAAGCAAAAGTTGTCCGAATGATCTATGATATGTGCATTAATCAAGGCCTGGGTGCCAGAACAATCACAATGGAGTTAGCGCGCATGGGCATTCAGGGGCGTAAAGATGGTAAGCCGCTATCGATTAACTGCGTGGAACGAGTCCTGACCAGAGATATGTATTATGGCCAGCATTACCTATTCCGGCAATCAGTTACCAAAACTGGACAAAATACGCGGGAGATTACTAACCTCCCGCGCGAAGAATGGATACCGATAACAGTCCCGCCCATTGTTGATTTTGAAACCTACCAGCAAGCCCAAGAACAGCGGCAAAAAAACAAGAAGTATGCAAAGCGTAATACAAGCCATGAATACCTTTTACAAAGCATCCTATACTGTTCCCTTTGCCAACGTGCTATGACAGCATACTGGCGTCCTGGGCCGCGTAAAAAAACCGATCCTGTTATGTACTATTACTATTCCTGTATTACTAAAGAATCTGGCAACTACATGTTTGAAGATCGGTGCCAATGTCGACGCATACCGGTAAAGGAATTCGATGAAATGATATGGAGTATCTTTGTAAACTCAGCTAAAGGCAGCGATAGTTTGGATAGGTATATAAAAAAGGATATTACAAAAGACTATTCTACAGAAATTGAAAGATTAGCTAAATTAGAAACGGACTTATTTAACCAACGTAAAGAAATGACTTCATGGTGGCGTGAGAAGATTATTGATGACGCAACTGCTAAGAAAGAACTCCAGAATATAACCAAAGAATTAACCTCTACTACATCTGCACTCACAGCCCTAAGGAGTGCCCATGAGAAGGTTACGGCAGCCGCCCCGTCTATTTTGCCGACAGAAATTCTGGCAGCAAAAACCTTCTCCGATAAGCAAGACCTCCTTCGCCGATCGGGGATTAAAATCTATGCCGTGAGGCTTGAAGACAAGATTGAATTTGAATTCAAATAATAAAGAACCTAGATTTTATCTAGGTTCTTCGCATTTACTATTGTACCTCTGATTTGTTTAAATCGCTTGTCTTTAACATCTATCCCCCTCCTCTATTGATAGTCATTGCAAATATGTAGCTGCAAGATTCTACAATAATTATATGAAGGACAAGAGATAAACGTGATAACTGTTCAGAAATATTTATTCGTTAAAAATCTCAGCTAATTTCCATCGAATCTCAGGGATCTGCTCGCCATCTAGCTGTTGAGTATGTTTTTTGCGAGGAGTATTCGGTTCTACCAAAGCATTAGTACCCTCAATAAAACATAGTGGAGGAAACAATACACACCACCAATTTTGTCCAGCAGCTTGTCCAAGGAGGATACGGACAGCTTGATACTCCCCTTCAGGTAATACCAAATTGCCATAGGAGCGTACAGGAAATTCGAAGTTGCCTATTTGTATATCTACCGGATAATCAAAACCATTATCCGCTAGACACTTTTTTGCCACCAGCAAAATTTCTTCGCGATGATTAACTATGATATTTTTTGCCTCCTGCGCGTCAACCACCTCTTTGACATGCGGGGTTAAATAATCAATAACCGCATCGCGAACCTTCAATTTAACCGTTTGGTCTTGCACACTATCGCTATTAGCTAAAATGTGTAACCTAACATAATTACCCCGATTGGGTGTAACTGGCACTCCATGTTCTTCCTGATAAAGCCATAAGCTCCATCCGCCGGCAATAAATAAAATTGCTAAAGTTACCAGTATCCACTTACTCCATAAGGATATAATTCTCTCCATTTCACTGCCTCCCAAGCAAATCACTAACTTTATATATATTTCCGCATATGACCTAGTGCGGCTTTTTCTAAACGCGACACCTGCGCCTGTGAAATACCAATTTCCTCCGCAACTTCCATCTGAGTTTTTCCTTCGAAAAACCTCAGCGAAAGTATATGTTTCTCACGGTCACTCAGTTTTCGCAGAGCTTCTTTAATAGCCACACCCTCAAGCCAGCTTAAATCCAAGTTCTTATCGTCACTAATTTGATCCATTACAAAAATCGGATCACCGCCGTCATGATAAATTGGTTCAAATAAGGATATAGGCTCTTGTATGGCATCGAGGGCAAATATTATTTCTTCTCGCGGCACTTTAAGTTCATCTGCAATCTCATTTATTGATGGCTCGCGCGAAAACCGGCTGACTAACGAATCACGTACTTGTAATGCTTTGTAGGCAATATCACGCATTGAGCGACTAACCCTAATAGGATTGTTGTCACGCAAATAACGCCGTATTTCTCCAATAATCATAGGTACTGCATAGGTAGAAAATTTTACATTCTGCGACAAATCAAAGTTATCAATAGCTTTCATTAAACCAATACAACCAACCTGAAATAAGTCATCCACATATTCTCCCCGATTATTAAACCGTTGAATCACACTGAGCACCAACCGAAGATTACTATAAATCAGTTGTTCCCGAGCCGCTCTTTCACCAGCCTGCATTACTTCAAACAATTCGCGCATTTTAGTGGCAGAAAGCACCGGGAGCTTGGCTGTATTTACACCACATATTTCAACTTTGTTGACAATCATGTTATTACCTCCCCCGTTTTCCAGGCTACTAAAACTACTACCCTACACAAGCATTATTGCCACGAGCCCAAAGTTTTATACTTCCGCAACCCCAGGGTCATTTGAACATCCCAAAAATAGGCAAAAAAAAAGCCGCTAGGCTTTTTCATTCCATGCGACTAATTTCTTTACGCAACCGTTTTATTATCCTTTTTTCTAGACGCGATATGTAGGACTGTGATATCCCAAGCATATCTGCTACTTCCTTTTGAGTGCGCTCGTTACCGTCATCATTAAGTCCAAACCGCAGCTCCATAATTCTTCGTTCCCGACCTGACAACTTACTCATGGCCGTGTATAGCAGCGTTTTATCAACCTCTTCCTCCACTGACTTATAAATAATATCATTATCTGTGCCTAACACATCTGAAAGTAATAGTTCATTACCATCCCAATCGATATTCAATGGCTCATCAAAAGATACCTCTGCCCGGGTTTTACTATTACGACGCAAATACATTAATATCTCATTTTCGATACATCGCGAAGCATAGGTAGCTAATTTAATCCTTTTAATGGGGTCAAAAGTGTTTACTGCTTTGATTAGGCCAATCGTACCAATACTAACCAAATCTTCGACACTAACGCCGGTATTTTCAAATTTACGGGCTATATAGACAACAAGTCTAAGATTACGCTCAATGAATACACTTCTAACTGATTTGTCACCTTTTTGTAAACGGTTGAGCAAAAATGTCTCTTCATCACTCGATAACGGCGGTGGCAATACTTCCGCGCTTCCTACATAAAATACCTCATCAGGCTTAAGCCAACCTATCGCCTGAAGCAAAGATATTATTCTCAGCTTGATATATAATTTAATTATTGACCAGGTAATTTGCATGTACTTGCCTCCTTAGTAATATTTATCCCCGTCATAAGTGCCGGATGTAAGAGGGCTTGACAATCGCTGTTATCGGCGAATACACTATCACAAATGCCAATTAGCACTTCGGAAGTATATGCCGCCCCATCCTTGCCCATTACCGTAATACTATCTGGTCGAAAACCAAGCAACATATTGTTTCCACCGACAGAACGACAGGGGATAATTTCTACTCTAGCCAACCAAACAGAATCCTGGCATTTATCAAGCTCAGTCAACCAAGCATCAGGTCGATTATCGCTCAAGAACCTTGCAACTTGTGAACCCAATAACCGAATTGCCACCTGGAGATTCAGCAGAACTACCGGTTTGCCACCAAGCAACGAATACAGACCATTACCGGTATCCATCATACCTGTAATCTCCTGATACCTTCCGTCATACTCTATTCTCGCTTGGTATAATGTCTTATGTCTGTACATTCGAGCTAAAAGCCGTTTAACAACGAAGATAACAAGAATAATGGCTATTACACTTCCTACCATTAAATTTTCCAAGGAGAGTTTAATGGTCTTGCTAGCTCCATAGGGTGCTTCATTTTGAACAAAATATAACCATCCCACCAATGCTCCTCCCAAAATAAAAGACACAATAAAAAAAATACCGGTAAGTACTATTGTTAGCCTTACTGACTTATAGCCAAAGGCTGCTACGGTCATCACCACAGACGCTATTAATTTACCAGGAATACTATAAAATGCAGCCATCACAGGAAAAATGCCAGCTAATACATATACGCCTCCCGCCGCAGCCGTCACCAACAGGCGTTTCCAACTAAAAGAAATACCAGCGGCATATGCTGTTAATACCAGAATGATGCTATTCATGATAAAGTTAATCAATAATACTACATCAGCATAAATGCTCACTACTCATACCTTCCTGGATAAACTTCATGCGAAAACACCTAATACATAAAACTATACGCTTGCAATACCACCCATATTCCAATTATACCAAGTACCCTTCTAAAATAATGTAATTTTTTGCCATTTAGATATATTCAAAAATAGACAAAACCCGGCTCACAATGAGCCGGGTTTACTTCAACGTATTTATGCTTATTTTTGCCTATGGGTTACCGACGCATCCAAGCTGGGATATCCAAGTCCCGTCCCTTAAACGGTTCAATAACCGGGGCTTCCCCTCTGCCCTCACCAACTTTTAAGGGTAGCGGATCAAAGCCAGTAGCAATAACAGTTACCCGCACCTGATCTTCAAAACGTTCATCAATAGTAGCACCAAAAATGATCGTGGCTTCAGGATCAGCAGCTTTGGCAATGATATCAGCCGCTTCATTAACTTCAAACAAGGTAGTATTCGGACCACCCGTAAAGTTAAGCAATACACCTTTTGCACCATCAATTGACATTTCCAGTAATGGACTCTTAATTGCCGCTTCAACAGCCGCAATTGAGCGATTATCACCAGTACCAAAACCAATGCCCATAAGCGCTGAACCAGCATCGCTCATTATCGTCTTAACATCGGCAAAATCAAGATTTATTAGTGCAGGCACAGCAATAAGATCCGAAATCCCCTGCACGCCTTGCCTAAGCACATCATCAACAATCTTGAAAGCATCCATGATCGGAGTGCGTTTATCAACGACCTGCAACAAACGATCATTCGGAATTGTAATCAAAGTATCTACTTTCTCTTTAAGCTTTGCAATTCCGCGTTCGGCTTGGAGCTGACGTTTACGCCCTTCAAAAGTAAATGGTTTAGTGACAACTCCAACAGTTAAAGCGCCCACTTCCCTGGCACATTCAGCTACTATCGGTGCTGCACCGGTGCCAGTACCACCACCCATACCAGCCGTGATAAACACCATGTCCGATCCTTTAAGAACCTTAATTATGTCCTCTCTGCTTTCTTGTGCAGCCTTCTCGCCAATATCCGGATTAGCGCCAGCGCCTAAACCTTTAGTCAATTTCTCGCCAATTTGAATACGATAAGTAGCATCAGAACCAATTAATGCCTGTGCATCTGTATTTACAGTGATAAATTCTACGCCCTGCAACCCAGCCCCAATCATACGATTGACTGCGTTGTTGCCTCCACCGCCCACTCCAATAACTTTTATTGAAGCAAACTGGTCTAAGTCCATATCAAATTCCAACATTACTAAGTTTTCCTCCCTTAACATCTATCAAATTTTCAATAGTTTTTTCGCTTTATTGATAAAACCATTCCAGGAACTGCTCCCTCCTGCTTCTGGTTCGCTTGCTACATCGTTAGCCCCGTAAGTTAAGATACCATAACATACAGTATTAGCTGGATTAGCATATTCAACAGCACAGTGTATTGGCATAATTATTTCGGTGTGTATTTGAAAAACTTTAGCTATGCAAGAAACCATACTAGGCATTGCTCCTACACCGCCAGTTAAATAAACGGCTTCCAGAGTTTGCCCAGTTTCGGTTAGATGCTTAGCCAAAAGTGGCTTAATCGCCTCATACAACAAAGCAACAATTTCTTCTACTCTACATTCAATAATATCATATAAGAAGTCAAAAGAAATGTGTTTGTCTGTCGTTCCGTAATCATTACAGTCTAAAATAACTCCCTGATTACGCAATTCCGGAGACAGCCGGGAATAATATCTCTTAATTTCTTCAGCATGAGATCGGTTGACACTTAACCCCTGCATCAAGTCATTGGTTATGTAATCACCGCCCAAGGGTAAGGATGCGGAAAAGCAAAGCTTACCACCAGCATAAATTACCAAGTCAGCAGTACCCGCGCCGATATCTATAAAAATAAAGTTATTTTTCTGACTGGGCAACTCCCGCTTCATAGCTTCAGCTGCCACTACACTACTAGCAACAATACCATTAAGCTTAAGGTTATTTGTAGCTAATGTTTGGGTAAGATCATGCAAAACTTCTTTTCGTGCCGATATCACATGCGCTTCTACTTCGAGAGCTGCATCTGGTTTGATGATAGTTTGTTTAACGGGGAACACATGTAATTTTTCACAGTCATTATTCACAACAGCAAACATGGCTGCAGTACATGCGCGTTCAATATCTTTTTGAGTCACTGTTTCTGAGTTTGCCGGAGCGATGCTTCCAATACTATTTTGCATAGCAAGTGCCGAACCGCTAATGCCTAAGTATACGCAATCTGTCGGTTGGCTGTCAACTGCCATAATAACACAATCTACTGCTTGTCTTATAGAATGAGCCAAAGCGTTAATATCAGTGATAACTCCCTTATCGTAGCCAACAGTTGGAGCAGCACCACTCCCTAGAATCTCCACGCTGCCATTAACCTGCAATCTTCCAGCAAACACTTTGACCATACCTGTGCCGACATCAATAGCTAATATTGTTTTTTTATTCATAACTCCCTCGCAGCACAGTATTATGTTTCTCACCAATAGTTTCAACACAAGTAGCATTTTCCCTTTTTTTAAACCGAAAAAACCTTATTTTTTTTAAATTGAATATAGAAAAAGCTCCAAAGCCTAAAAAACTAATAAGGCTTTGAAGCTATAATATTATTTCTTTAAAAAATAGCGACGAATAATTGCTAAATTTTGGAATATCCGTAATCCAAACGCCAACATAGCAACATAATATAAATCAATCCCCAGCCGCTCACCAATATAGACCAAACCCGCAGCTAACAAAGCATTAGTAAAAAAGCCTGTAATAAAAACTGTGTTATCAAATTTTTCTTCGCTGCCTGCCCTCAGACCTCCAAATACCGAGTCAAGCGAAGCCAACAAAGCCACTGACATGAACTTAGCATATTCCACAGGTACTGTAATCGGAAAAGCTACCCCAATAAACAAACCAATAATAAGTCCGGCAATCGGCAATACCATTTTAACGACCACCTTCCTGAACCGGCTTGGCAAGTTCAAATCGGAAAGTGCCTTTAAATGCCGGGACTTTTACTACTTCTTGTGTTTTGATCGTTACCTGAATTCCCCAAAACTGCAAAGTTTCGATTACGCCACCTCGCATTTTTAGCGCATTTTCTAACGTTGTTGGTTCGCCAATAGCACGAACTTCATAAGGCGGTGAATAGCGGGAATTATTGACTGATAAGGTTGGGCCAGCACAACGGATTTCTGAACTAGCGATAAGGCGCTGTTCATTAATTGACATAGCTTCAGCACCTGCGGCCCATAATTCATTAATGACCTTAAGAATATCATCATCATGAATTAAATATAAGTTAGGATTCTCTCCCGGTTTAGATGGACGTTTACTATCATCGATAGTCACAATAATACCCGGGCCTTCTACAGCTACCACGCCCGCTCCCATCTTTATCCGTTCAAATTCCTTAGACGCAGCTTCTGCACCTGAAGAACGTTTAAGTTCCTGAACTTGGTTAATTAGCGCGTCCCGCTCCTTTTCAGTCTGACTTAACCGTTGGGATAAATCCTCAACCCTTTGGTAAGGGATACTTGACTTAATGTCTTGAGTAGTACGAAATTGTACTGCCAGCATAACGCCCAATACTACGCAGACCAAGGCAATGGCAAGTTGCCCTTGCTTGATGGGTAACAAAATATCGTCTCCTTTCAAAAACGAAACCTATTTTTCACGTATTTTAATAATAGGGGAAGTATAGTTAAGATCAATATACTCAACAGTCATTTTTTTTGTAGTTAATTCCTGTAAAATCTCACCGGTCAGTTTAGCTTTTTCCTTAAGCCGCTGATTATCACCAATACGAATGAAAACCGAATTGGTAGTATAGGCAAGCAGTTCATCCGGCGATTTAATATTAACTTCTGACAATTGGTTTAAAGCTTCCTCGTCTAGTCCAGACAAATATGTTAAAACATTAGATAGCCCTGGATTATTTACCTGATCGCCAACATATACATTGCCCAAACGAACACCCGTAACAACAGGCACCTTTACCTGTTTTAGGTTTTTTAGTGCTGCCATTACCATTCCCTGTCGGTCAATTTCTACAAAACCATATTGACTAGCAACAAATGCCAACGGTTGTCGTTCTTTGATATGGATGGAGATAGTTGCCGGAAACTTCCGCTCAACCCGAACTTCATCCACACGCAGATCACTCGTTAACCGTTCTCTTATCTCTGCGGGTTTCAATCTAAAGATATTTATTCGTTCAGCGACTCCGGATATTCTCAGCACTTCTTCAACAGTTATATATTTATTTCCTTCAACCACTACTGTCCCAACAGCAAAATAGGGTGAATTGATAAATAAAAAAATAGCTATCAGTAATGCTAGAGCCCCCAGCCATAACGCCAAGATTGAAGCGCGCCGCTTTCTAGCTGCTCGCAAGCGTTCTGCTGTCTGCATGCAATCACTCCTGTAGACGTCTTCTGCAGTTATTATACAACGGATTGTCCACTAAATAAATAAAAAAATGAGCAGTTAATACTGCCCAATTTTTATGCTAATCATTCACCATTGCAAGTATCTGTTCACACAAGTCAGCAAAATTTATACCGATCGCAGCAGCCGCTTTGGGCACTAAGCTAGTAGCCGTCATTCCCGGAATGGTATTTATTTCCAAAACATATGGTTGATTTTCGGCACTAAGCATAACATCAACCCTGCCAATTCCTCGGCACCCTAATAACTTATATGCTTCAAGGGCTATGCTTTGGACATTTTCCGAAACTTTTGCATCTAGCCTGGCGGGTACGATATATTCTGTAGCCCCCTTAGTGTATTTGGATGAATAATCATATCGACCTGATTGGGGCACTATTTCGATAATAGGCAATGCTTTTGGTTGGTCACTCCCGAGAATAGAAACGGTTAATTCCTTTCCTCTTATAAATTCTTCAATAACAATATGACCGCTATATTTAAAAGCCTCCGTTACAGCAGATTCGATGTCGGCAATGTCTTCAACAATTATCACACCAATACTCGACCCCTGTGCAGCCGCCTTAACTACAACAGGAACACCAAATTCAACTTGGATTTCTTTAATTATTGTGCAAACATCGACATCCTGCTTATTATATAACCGTGACCTCGGGGTCGGTATTCCTTTAGATAAGAACATTCTCTTGCTTATCGCCTTATCCATAGCCATTGCACTGGCCAAAACACCTGATCCGGTATAGGGTATTCCTAACATTTCCAGTGTTCCTTGTAGCAAACCATCTTCGCCATAAAGACCATGAATAGCGTTAAATACTACTTCGATCTTCTCTTGCTTTAGTTGTTCAATGAAGCGCCGGGGGTCAAGGTCAAGGCCAACCGCATTGTACCCTTTTTCTTTTAACGCAGCCAGAATAGCCTGACCTGTATTTAAGGATACTTCTCTTTCTGCAGATGGTCCACCCATGACAACTGCAATTTTTTTATTTTTCATAATAATCCCCCTTTACTCCCCTTACGCCTTTACAATATTTGCACCTAACGCATGCAATTTTTTATCTATATTTTCATAGCCACGTTCAATGTGATGCACTTGCTCAATTTCAGAAATCCCTTCGGCTGCAAGAGCCGCTAATACCAAAGCACTACCTGCCCGCAAGTCTGGTGCAGCAACAATAGCACCAGTCAATTTTGACACTCCACGAATAATAGCAGTTCGCCCTTCAACCTTAATTTTTGCTCCCATTCGGGTTAGTTCATCAACGTGTTTAAAACGATTTTCAAAAATTGTTTCTGTGATGATACTAGTACCTTTAGCAATGCTAACTAAGGACAACATTGGCGCCTGCAAATCGGTTGGAAACCCCGGATATGGCAGGGTTTTTATATCAACACCTCTTAGTTCGCCTGCTTTTATCCTTATAAAATTATCGCCAGTAACTATCTTCGCTCCTATATCCTGCAGTTTATCTGTAACTGAGAATAAGTACTCAGGTACGATGTTCTCAATAACAATATCACCCCGGGTCATAACGCCGGCGATTAGAAAAGTGCCTGCCTCAATTCTATCACACATCACTGTATGTTCTGTCGGGAGCAATCGAGTTACGCCGTCAATACGAATAGTATCTGTGCCTGCACCGATAATTTTTGCACCCATCTTATTTAAGATGACTTGCAGATCAACGATTTCAGGTTCACGAGCAGCATTGCGGATAATTGTAGTGCCTTTGGCCAGCGCGGCCGCCATCATTGCATTTTCGGTAGCACCAACACTAGGAAAATCAAAATTCACTTCACCGCCGGTTAATTCCGTCGCTTCGGCATCAATAAAACCATAACTCTCATCAACAGTTGCACCGATTCTTTCTAATGCTTTGATATGTAGATTAATGGGTCTAGGTCCGATAGCACAACCACCCGGATAGGACAGTCTGACTTTGCGAAATCTCCCCAAGAGCGGCCCCATCAAGAATACCGAAGCCCGCATTTCTCGCATCAAATGTTCGGGAATCTCAGCCTTACTCACATTACTAGTATCTATCAGCATGGTATGACCTTGCCTAGATATCTTAGCTCCCAGCAGTGTCAAAATATCCTGCATGGCTTGGATATCCCTCAAATATGGTACATCATGGATAACACTGATGCCTGAACACAAAAGCGTTGCTGCCATAATTGGCAAAGTAGCATTTTTTGCCCCACTTACCCGGACATTGCCACATAGTTGTACTTCTCCCTTGACGATAAATTTCTCCATCGTCTTCCCTCCCAGAAAAGTACAATCACCCTCCACTTTTATCTAAATTCTAACCCACGTCATTTGTATGCGTAAGTTTTTCTACCAACTCTTCGCCAACCTGATAAATATTGCCAGCTCCCATCGTTATCACTAAATCTCCAGCTTGAACAATTTCAGCCAAGTAACGCGCAATTTTATCTTTGTCTGGTACATAAGTAACACGCTGATCGGTTTGGCATTCAATTTCGTTTTTAATGGTTTCTCCATTTACTCCGGGAATGGGCTGTTCGCCAGCCGAATAGATATCTGTAAGAATTAGCAAATCGGCTTGTGAAAATGCTGAGCCAAACTCCTTTTGTAAAAACTTCGTACGGGTATATCGATGTGGCTGAAAAACACAAATCAGCCGCTTAGGTTCAGTTTGGCGTGCACCTAGTAAGGTAGTGCTAATTTCTGTAGGATGATGGGCATAATCGTCTACCACCCATACGCCATTAACCCGTCCTTTGGACTGAAACCGGCGCTTGGCTCCCTGAAACATGCCAAGCCCTTCGACAATTTGTGAAAAACTTAAACCTGCATTCATACCTACAGCAACAGCAGCTAAAGCATTCGATACATTATGTATTCCCGGAACAGAGATTTTAGCTGTACCTAATAGGTTGCCTTGCTGATATACATCGAAGACTGAAACCGGACCATCGGATTTTATATTGCGGGCAGTATAGTCTGCTTCATGCTCAAGAGCGTATGATACATAACGCCGTTCAAGATTGGCAGCTATATTTCGTACATGAGTATTGTCAAAGCATAAAATAGCAATTCCATCTGTGGGATCGAGTTTATGCAAAAACTCACTAAAAGTACGCAATATATTATCCATAGTTTTGTAATAATCCATATGATCATTTTCAATGTTGGTTACAATGGCAATCTGCGGTGAAAGCTTCAAAAAGGAACCGTCACTTTCATCAGCCTCTGCAACTATATAGGAACCATGACCAAGTTTTGCACTTCCGCCTATTGAATCTAATTCGCCGCCAATAACTATGGTCGGATCTGTATTAGCCCTTTCTAGCATCAGAGCAATCATTGAGGTCGTCGTAGTCTTGCCATGCGCGCCGGCTACAGCTATGCCCTTTTGTTTAGACATTAAAAATGCCAGCATGTCAGCCCGATGATATACAGGAATACCCTTATCAATAGCGGCCTGTACTTCAGGATTAGTCTTAGGAATTGCAGTAGAAACAACTACAGCTTGCGTATCAGCAACGTTTTCATAACTATGGCCAGTGTATACTTTTGCACCAGCCGTTGCAAGTTTGGTTGTTACCGCTGAGGCCTGAGCATCAGAACCAGAAACATTATACCCCATCTCCAGCAGTACTTTTGCGATTGAGCTCATACCGGAGCCACCAATGCCAATAAAATGAATTCTTTTTATAGTATCGAACAACAATACTTCTCCCCTTTCTGGCGCACCAGCGTTTCCAGTGCCCATTCCTGCAGAAAGAGTTATTCCCTAGCCTAGATTAGCTGCCGCTATAGCATACCATAGTGTATGCAGCAGCCCCATCCGGTGTTACCTTATTACTTTGATAACGGTTTTTTCAGACTAATCGCCAGACGGGCGATTGTTTCTGCAGCTTGTGGGTGCCCTAACTCTTTACTTTTCTTAGCCATATTTGAAAGCATTTTCGGATTATCTAGTAGCATTTTTATTGCATCTATTAATTTAACATCTGTTAGTTCTTTGTCGGCGATTACTATTGCTGCACCTTGCTTTTCCAATGCTTTGGCATTAAACTCCTGATGGTTTTCCGCAGCATAAGGATAAGGAATAAGGATTGCCGGAATACCTCGTGCTGTTAATTCAGCCAAACCAACTGCCCCAGCTCGGAAAATGGCTAAATCGGCAGCCGCTAATGCTAGCGGCATATTATATAAATATGGCTTGATGATAATATTACCAGCACTGGAAGTGTCTATACCTGACTGCTTATAATTGCCAACTATGCTATTATACTCGCTTTGTCCCGTCACATGCAAGATTTGAATATGAGGATTTCCGCCGAAATAATTGCATACACCAGCCATAACATTATTTATACTACGAGCCCCTCTGCTTCCGCCCACTACCAGCACTGTTAGCTTATTTGAAGCAAGCCCCAGTTCAGACAAGCCAGCTTCCCTTTCAGCAAACATAACTTCAGGTCTGATAGGATTGCCGGTAACTACAATTTGTTCAGTCTTGCATTTATTAAAATTGGTTGCAGCTTCCTGATACCCTAATGCAATTTTATCAACAAATCGGGCTAGAATTTTATTTGTGATGCCAGGAATCACATTCTGTTCTTGAATAATAGTTGGAATTTTTAGCAAGCTGGCGGCCAACAGCACAGGACCACATACATATCCGCCAGTACCAATAACAACATCAGGTCTAAATTTTTTAATAATGCGGGAAGAATTCCAAACACCACCAATTGTAGTAAAGAGTGTTTTTACATTCTGCCAAGACAATCGCCTCTCCAAGCCTCGCACCTCAATGGTAGCAAAAGCAAAGCCTTCTTTGGGAATGATATCTGCCTCCAACCCTTGTTTCGTACCAACAAAAAGTATCTCACAGTTATCAGCTAGCTTGGCTACCTCTCTAGCTATAGTAATGGCGGGGTAGATGTGCCCACCTGTCCCCCCGCCAGATATAATTATTCGCATAAACTTGGCCCCCTACATTCATTTCAGGCTAACATATCGGGAAACATTAAGGAGTATACCTACTGCTGCCAGCGTGAAGATCAAGGCAGAACCACCGTGGCTAATAAAAGGCAACGGAATTCCTGTTACCGGCATGGAAGCAGTCACTACTGCAATATTCATAAGCGCCTGTAATACAATCATACTTGCTATGCCGCCGGCCAGCAGACTACCATATATATCGGGCGCTGATATAGCTATTTTAAAGCCTCTCCAGGCAAATAAAAAGAAAAGTATTATGACTGTGGCTGTACCAATAAAACCAAGTTCCTCACCCAAAATAGCAAAGATGAAATCAGTATGTGGTTCTGGTAAATACAAAAATTTCTCGCGACTGCGTCCCAACCCCACACCAAACAGGCCACCAGAGCCTATCGCATATAGTGACTGAATGATATGGTAGCCACTATTTAATGGATCGGCCCACGGATCACTAAATGCTAACAAACGTTTCAAGCGATATGGTTCGGCAATAATAGCCGAAATTACGCCAATAACACCAATAGCACCTAAGGAACCCAGATGCGACAACTTTGCACCTGCTGCAAATAGTAAAATAAAGACTGTACCACCAATAACAAGCGCTGTCCCTAAATCAGGTTCTTTTAAAATCAGCCCAAATACTACTAAAAGCATTGATAATTGGGGAATAACACCCTTAACAAAGTTTCCGATTTTGTCTTGCGACTTGGCTAGGCTATTTGCAGCAAAAAGCACCATACTAATCTTCGCAATCTCTGACGGTTGTAGATAAAGCGAACCGAAGCCCAGCCAACGTCTGGCACCATTAACTACTTTTCCTAAACCCGGCATAAGAACTAAGACCAATAAAATTAAGGTGATTATCATTATTGGCTTGCCTAATTTACGCCATGCGTGATAATCAATATTCATAGTAAAGAGCATGGTCAGTATCCCCAGTATAGCCCATATCACCTGGCGTTTCAAAAAATAGTAGCTGTCATTATAGTTTACATATGCAGAAACAGCACTAGAACTATAGACCATTACTATCCCGAACCCCAGCAAACCAATAATGGTAAAAAAAATGACATAATCGGGCGACTTAGGCCTGACTCCCATTCGGCTCCCTCCTTAACTTAGTCGGCGCACCAATTCCTTAAAGACCCTTCCCCGTTCTTCATAATTATCGAACATATCATAACTGGCACAAGCAGGCGACAATAATACCACCTGCGGTGGCTGAGCTAATTTGTATGCCACCGTTACCGCTTCGTCAAAAGATACTACTTTATGAATATTTTCTACTCCCTGCTGAGCCGCCGCCTCAGCAAAACGCTGCTGCGCCTCACCTAATAGGATCATATGCTCCACACGTTTTTTCGCCAATTTCATAAATTCAGTTAAATCGGTATTCTTATCCCGTCCACCAGCAATTAGAATAATATGCCCATCAAAAGCCTCCAATGCTTTTATTGAGGATTCAGGATTTGTGGCTTTAGAATCATTATAATAGGTTACGCCCTTACGTTCAGCTACCGGCTCGATACGATGTTCCACCCCGGGAAAGGTCTTAAGAACTTCTGCCATTGCTTCAAGCCGAACACCAGCAAAGTAAGCCGCCGCACAAGCAGCTAATGCATTTTCTACATTATGTCCACCTTTAATCTTAATATCTTGGATATCACAAATATCTAGCCTCTTGCCGTCCAAACTCATTTTAATTTTGTTATTTTCCACATAAAAACCACAATCTAATCGCTGCTGCCGACTAAAATACACTACCTTTCCGGTCGTCCGTTTAGCCATTTCTTGAACAGCCAGATCATCATAGTTAAGGATTATGTAATCGCTTGTTTCTTGCCTGACAAATATTTTCTCTTTCATCTGTTGATAGATTTCCATATTACGATGCCGGTCTAAATGATCGGGAGTCAGATTCAAGATAGCAGCAATATGGGGTCGAAACCGGCTAGCGCCCTCAAGTTGAAAACTGGATATCTCCGCTACTACAAAGCCATCAGCCTTGATGTCAAGTGCCTGCCTAGACAACGAAGCGCCGATATTCCCACCTACACCAACTTGCCGACCGGTGGTCTTAATCATTTCACCAACCAAAGTAGTAGTTGTTGTTTTACCATTCGTACCGGTAATAGCAACCATGGGTGCCTCGCTGATTCGATAAGCCACTTCAACTTCACTCATAACGCAAATACCTCGGTTTTGGGCAGCAATAACAAGCGGAATATAAATAGAAATACCTGGTGACAACACAAGATAGTCTATGCCATCAAGCAGTTCCTCATTCTGATTTCCTAATTCCAGACCAATATTAGCCGCTTTTAATTCAGAAAAATCACTATCAAATTTATCAATAGGCTTAGAATCGCTAACTATAACACTTGCACCTAATTGCTGTAAAATTAGAGCTACGGAAAGGCCACTGATACCCGCGCCTAATACTAACACTCTTTTATTAGCAAATTCTGTTTGTTTAATCACTCTATAAACCTCCCGCCCGGCTAACTGCTAAGATACTTAACGCTATTGCAGCAAACAGTGTTCCTGCCGACCAGAATACCATTACTACTTTGGTTTCCGACCAACCGGATAATTCAAAATGATGATGAATCGGACTCATTTTGAATACCCGTTTGCCAGTTGATTTAAACGAGACAACTTGAATAATGACAGACAAAGCTTCAATAACAAATACACCGCCAACAATAACAAGCAAGAATTCGGTTTTTGTCAATACGGCTACTGCGGCCAGCGCTCCGCCCAAAGCCAGCGAACCAGTATCCCCCATGAATACCTTGGCTGGGTGAGCATTGTATCGTAAGAAACCAAGACATGCCCCTGCCAAGGCTACACAAAATATAGCTAAGTATGGCTTGCCAAAATACAGCGAAATTACTGTATAAGCAAGTGCAGCCACAGTAGTTGTACCGGCAGCCAAACCATCAAGCCCATCAGTTAGATTCACCGCATTAGTCGTTCCGACAAGGACAAGAAAAATTAATAAATAGTATAATACCCCAAAGTCAACGCTTGCCCCTAATACCGGTATCCATATATCTGTACCACGACCAAAATAGATGCTGGCAATATACGACAAGGCTAACGCCATAATTATCTGCCCCAGCAACTTCTGCCGGGCTTTTAAACCTAGTGAACGTTTTAATACCACCTTGATAAAATCATCCAAAAAGCCAATCAAGCCATGCCCTAAGGTAACAAACAAGGCTAATAATACTTCTGGGTTTTTGCCCGCAAAGGCCAAAGCAGGAATAACCAAAGCCAGCAAAATCAGTACCCCGCCCATCGTCGGTGTGCCGGCTTTGGCATAATGACTCTCAGGCCCTTCTTCTCTAATGCTTTGCCCAAACTTCAGCCGCTTCAGCATGGGAATAAAGATCGGCCCAGCTGCTATGGCAATGACAAATGCCATAGCAGCTGCATACAACAATTCTTGCATGGTAACCTCCTAAATAGCTACAACGTTTTAAAGCTTTTTGCAGGTGAATATACTACCGCTTGCACCTTGCAAACTTCTTTAATGCGAAATATATGGATTCGCTATAATAATCTATGCTTAAAATGCTTCAAGCATAGTTTCCATCTTCATCCCTCGCGAACCTTTAAGCAGAATATAATCACCAGGTTTTATCAGACTGCGCAGGGCTTCAATCGCCGCTTTATGATCAGAAAAAGATTGCGTAGTTTTCACGCCCTGTTCACTGGCCGCAGCAGCAATATGTTTTGCCAGTTCCCCAACGGTTATGATACTATCCACGCCTTGCTCTGCAGCCTGCCTGCCAACTTTACGATGAGCCTCAATCGCAGCATCACCCAGCTCTAACATATCACCTAATACAGCAATTTTACGTCCTTGGCTAATATTGGCTAACGTAGTGAGCGCAGCTGCCATTGACAATGGGCTCGCATTATAAACATCATTGATAACTGTGTAGGAACCATACTTCTTTATTTCAAATCGCATAGCTCCAGGAACAAAATTACTGATTCCTTTTTGTATTTCGCTAGGCTTTAAGCCCAGTTCCCAGCCTACGGCAATAGCCGCAAGCGCATTATAAACATTATGCATGCCTACAGCCTGTAACTCGACAGAAAAAGAACCGCGTGCACTGCAGCAATCAAAGGTTGTAATCAATTCACCGTTTTTGCCGGAAGTTATGTTTTCAGCCCTGACAAATGCGTCTGAACCTAATCCAAAAAATACAACTCGCCCTGGAGTTTTATGCTGCATGTTTCGTACATGTGGGTCATCGGCATTGATTACCACTACATCATCGTGGCCAATGGCCTCAACAAGTTCCGCTTTGGCCGCTGCAATGTTTTCAATTGAACCTAGAATTTCCACATGAGTCTCACCTACATTTGTCACCACTCCTACAGTTGGCAAGGCAATTTCAGTAAGTTCGCGTATCTCGCCGCTAGAGCGCATTCCCATTTCAACAACCGCAACCTCATGGCTTGCTTCAAGCTTAAGCAGTGTAAGTGGCAAACCTATCTCATTATTAAAATTAGCCTCGGTCTTAAGCACCTTGAACTTGCTGGATAATACAGCAGCCAGCATGTCTTTGGTCGTTGTTTTACCGTTTGATCCAGTTACAGCAATCACCGGAATAGAATACCGTTGGCGGTGAAACCTAGCCAGGCTCTGTAATGCCGCCAAGGTATTGGTTACTTGTATTACCGTGACATGGTCAGGCACAGTTACAGTCTTGCTGACAATTAAACCTGTTGCTCCGTTAGCTACCGCTTGAGCAGCAAATTCATTGCCGTCAAACCGCTCCCCCACCAAGGCAACAAACAAATTACCCGTCTCAATGCTCCTGGTATCAGTCGAAATACCCTTAAACAGCTTGCGGCGACCAGCATTAATTATCTGACCCCCAGTGGCCTTAAGTACTTCTGTCAAATTAAAATCAGCCATTCTCTCTCATCTCCTTGATGACTTCACGCGCTACTTGCCTGTCATCAAAATCAATTGTTCTATCATGTAAAATTTGATAGGTTTCATGACCTTTACCCGCAATAAGTATAACATCTTGCGGTTTCGCCATACGAATAGCCCGGCTAATGGCCTGGCGCCGATCAGGAATTACCTCATAATTTTTACCGGTGTTTTTGCCACAAAGTGCCTCCTTGATACCACCTTCAACATCTTCCAGTATTTTTACAGGATCTTCGCTCCGCGGATTATCTGATGTTGCAAGAACTATATCACCATATTGAACCGCTATTTTACCCATAATTGGGCGTTTTGTGCGGTCGCGGTCACCACCACAACCAAAAACCACAATGATTTTACCTTGAACAAATTGCTTTGCCGTTTTAAGTACATTTTCCAAGCCATCAGGCGTATGAGCATAATCCACTATCACCGTAAATGGCTGGCCTGCCTGCACTAGTTCAAACCGCCCTGGTACGCTGGTAAAACTCTCTAAAGCCTGTTTGATTACATCGGGAGTAACCCCCTCTGCCAAAACAGCACCTATCGCCGCCAAAACATTATATACATTAAACATACCGGTGATACTAAGTGACAATTCCATGGTTCCAAATGGACCTTTCACTTGGAAACTTGATCCAGTTTCTTTGACTTTAACATTGTCGGCCATCAAAACGCCCGCATTCTTAACAGCATAACTAATTACAGGACAAGCAGCATTTTTCACCATTATATGCCCGGCATTATCATCGAGATTGATGACTGCTGTTTTACCGGTTTTGGTATTGGTGTCTTTGCTCAAGCTGCGGAACAATTCGGCTTTTGCGTCAATGTACTTTTCAAACGTCTGATGAAAATCCAAATGATCCTGGGTCATATTGGTAAATATAGCGACATCGAACTCACAACCAGCTATCCGATGTAACGCCAAAGCATGAGAAGAAACTTCCATGATGGCATACTTCATACCGCTACTGACCATTTCTGCCAACATACTTTGCAGTTCAATAACATCAGGTGTGGTATTTTTTATCGGTATTGCCTTATCTTCAATAAGGGTTTGGATAGTCCCAATCAAGCCGGTTTTATGACCAGCTTTGCGTAAAATATCTCGAATTAAATAAGTAGTCGTAGTTTTTCCATTGGTACCAGTTACGCCAATCATGCGAAGCTTATATCCAGGATAATCAAAAAAGCAAGGTACAATGACCTGCATTGCCACCCGGGTGTCTTTAACCTTAATTATTGTAATCTTATCGGCTACTGCAGTCACATCTCTTTCCACTACCACAGCAACTGCACCACGCCGCACAGCTTCAGCAATATAATCATGACCGTCAACATGAACACCGCTTAAGCAAAAGAACAACGTCCCTGGAACCACTTTGCGGGAATCATGTGCCACAGCTTCAATGGTTTGATCAAGCTGTCCGCAAACTTTACTATCTGATAATAATGCCGTTAGTTGTTTTAAATTCTTGGCCATGTAAATTCCTCCTGCCCAAATGCAAAAAATTATGCCTAATTATGACGTTTTATATTATTTTTACCATTATTACTAATTTTAACGCGCTATTCAAAGAAGATTGTAATGCTTGTGCCGGAAAGCACTTTAGTACCTGCCAACGGGTCTTGTTTAGCGGCATGACCATTTGCGCCTACCGGATTGATTGCCAAACCCAACTCTGCTAATAAGTCGGACGCTTCCCGCTGCGTCCGCCCCGTTACATCTGGTACAGTAACTTCACCAGGCGAATATCTTGGTGTCATAGTATAAAGCAGCACACCTCCGCCTTTTGGAATACGGCTGCCTGGTTTCGGAATTTGATCAACAACCCTATCCCCGTCCTCTTCAATGCGAGGAGATAGACCAGCCTTTTCCAGCTCCTTTACTGCTTCTGGTACACGCAAATTTATAACACTGGGCACCAGTATATGCGATTGTTCATTCTCTGTTTTGACCTCTGTCGAAAACTGAGGATTGACTTTTAGATACTGTAACACGTCTTTCATTACAGCACCAAATACTGGCGCAGCAATCTGCCCTCCATAGTATAAACCAACAGGCTCGTCAATTACAATTAACATGGCCACTTGTGGGTTATCAGCAGGCGCAAAACCAATAAATGAAGCCACATACTTATCCGGCAAATAACCACCCGCCCCCACTTTTTGGGCTGTACCTGTCTTGCCGGCAATCTTAAAGCCATCTATGTACGCATTTCTTCCAGTACCCTTTGCTACTACTGACTCCAATATTTCTTTAACCTGCGCTGTAGTAGAAGTATCCAGCACTTGCCTGACAACATCTGGCTGAAATCCTCTGATTAATTGTCCTGATTTATCCTTAACTTCCCTTACAATCTGCGGCCGCAGCAGTTTACCATCATTAGCTACCGCCGCCGCTGCCGTAACTAATTGAATAGGCGTAACCGCTATACTCTGTCCGATAGACATAGTAGCAATATTAATTGGTGTTATTTTAGCGCGGTCAATGAGGATGCCTTTTGCTTCCCCCGGCAAATCAATATTAGTGTGCTGTCCAAAACCAAAAGCATCAATATAGCGGTAAAACGAATCCCGTCCTAAGCGTAATCCTACATTAACAAAGCCAACATTACAAGAGTTCTGAACCACTTCGGTAAAAGTCTGACTCCCATGCCCGCCATGTTTCCAACAATGAATATTGCGACCTTGCACTTCCACTTCTCCTGGATCAAAGAACTTTTCTTCAAGCTTAACAACATGTTCAGACATGACCGCTGAGGTAGTAATAATCTTAAAAGTTGACCCAGGCTCGTAAGAATTTGAAATGGCAATATTCCGCCATAATTTAGGGGAATACTCGTTGAATTTGTTTGGATTATAGTCCGGCCTGTTTGCCAATGCTAAGATACTTCCATCTCTTGGATCAATAGCAATGATAGTAACAGCTTTAGCTTGTGTTTCCTTCATTACTCGGTCTAGTTCCCGCTCAACAATCTGTTGAATAACCAAATCAATAGTAAGATAAATATTATGCCCTTCGACCGGCGGTGAAAAACGATGCGATGCATTAGGTATTTCCCGGCCTCTGGCATCATACTCGATAACGATACTGCCTGAACGGCCTTTTAAGTAACTGTCAAACGTCATTTCTACGCCATCAAGGCCTTGACTGTCAATACCATTAAAGCCCAAAACATGGGCTGCTAAATTATCATGAGGATAATGTCGCCGGTTTTCCTGAGTAAGACCAACACCAGGTAGATTAAGCATTTGTACTTGACGCCCAATTTCTGGTTCAATCTTACGTTTTAACCAAGTAAATGCCTGGCGCCTTTTCAGTTTCTTTATAAGATTGTCTTCATCTAAAGCCAAAATAGCAGCCAGTTTGGCTGCTGTTTCTTCAACGTTACGTATTTCGGCAGGTATTGCGTAAACAGACTCAGTACTAACACTAACTGCAAGTTCCCGTCCGTTTCTATCGTAAATGATGCCTCGTTTAGCTTCAACTGGAATTTCGCGTATGCGCTGGTCAATAGCATTTTCAGATAACCAGGCGCTTTTATAAAATTGGAGATATAGCAAGCGACCAATCAACCCCATCATAATTACCGATACTACAAGAAAAAGTAATGCTACTCTTTTTCTTATGGTAACATGCGAAACAGTTGCCACTTATTTATCTCCTCCAATATTCAGATTACCGTCCTTTACTCGCCTCCGCAGTGTTAACCTTGATTGCGCTTAACAATTTCTCAGCAATCCCAAGATTGCCAGCATCTACTATAGTTTGCGGCTGATTGGGTTCAGGCATAACCGTTGTTGCGTAATAAGCATTTCTAGGCACAACCATCCCCAAATTCTTAGTAGCAAATTCTTCGATGCGTTGTGGTGATTTAAGTTTAGAAATATCAAGACGTAAAAGTTCGTTTTCTTTTTCGATTTTAGCTACCTGGCTTTTGACCTTTACCAGATCATAGCCTGCTTGAATAATAGCAGCACTTTGCATGGTAGTAACTGCTGCCATTACAGCAACTACGATTACCAACATCAGACACTTAACACGCAATCGCTTATCCGCTTTTCGGACAATCTTAGGCTTCGGCAAGGCGGCTTCTTGTTCGAAAACATGTAATTCCTGTTTTTTCTGTACTAACATTATTATTGTTCCCCCTTACAATTTAGAACAATGTCATTATAACTTTTCTGCTAGCCGCAGCTTGGCACTGCGAGCCCGCGGATTGTGTTCAAGCTCATCTCCGGATGGTACTGTAGGTTTTCTTAAAATCTTTACTTTAGGTTTAGTATTGCACATGCACACCGGCAATTGCGGTGGGCAAATACACGTTTTCGCTAGTTCTTGCAATGTCTGTTTAGCAATCCGGTCTTCCAGCGAATGAAAAGTTATAATCCCAATGCGTCCTCCGGGCTTTAACCTTTCCACCGCAGTAATAAAAGTATCCTTCAGAATCCCAAGTTCATTATTAACTTCTATGCGAATGGCTTGGAATGTTCGCTTGGCCGGATGCGGCCCATCTCTGCGAGCGCCGGCAGGAATGGCTTTTTTGATAACCTCCACTAGTTGCCCAGTTGTTTCTATATTGGCATTTTTTCTACTTTCAACTAGAAACTTGGCAATTCGTTTCGCCCAGCGTTCTTCACCGTAACTGGCAATAATGTCGGACAATCGCTTTTCGTCATAGGTATTAACTACATCATAGGCCGAAAAATCGGCCTCAGGATTCATCCGCATATCAAGCGGTGCATCCTGCATATAGGAAAACCCTCTTTCAGCAACATCCAATTGATGCGACGAAACACCTAAATCAAACAAAATTCCATCTACCAAACCAGTTTCTAGCCGGTCAAGAATAGAACCTAATTTACTAAAGTTATCTTGTACAATACTAACACGGCAAGCGGACTTTTCTAACCTCTGCCGCCCTGCCTGGATGGCCGCCGGGTCTTGGTCAATAGCAATCAACCAGCCCTCTGAAGACAGACGACCGGCCAGGCAAGAGGAGTGACCGCCTCCACCTAGCGTGCAATCTACATAAATACCCTGGGGACTTAAAAAAACTCCGTCAACACTTTCTTCCAGTAGTACGCTGGTATGTTCAAATTGGCTTTGCATTTTAACCACTCGTTTCGGTTATAATTAAATACCCAAGTCGGCGAGATTTTCAGCAATTTCAGCAACCGTAGGACTAACCTTCTGGTTATACTCATCCCAGGCCACCTTGTCCCAAACCTCAATTCGAGTTGACACACCGATTACTACAACGTCTTTATCTAAGTGCGCATGCTCGCGCAAATTCGTTGGCAACAACACTCTTCCCTGTTTGTCACATTCCAGTTCGGCGGCTCCCGAAAAGAAAAAACGTACAAAGGCTCTAGCTTCGGGTTTGGCTAAAGGTAGCTTTTTTAATTTTTCTTCTAGGATAGCCCACTCATTGCGGGTATATACAAATAAGCAATTATCTAATCCTTTAGTGGCAATAAATACTTCTCCCAACTCTTCCCGAAACTTAGCAGGGAAAATCAGCCGTCCTTTGTTGTCAACGGTATGTAAATATTCACCCATAAACACGGCTGTATCACCACCATATAAGAGATCTCAACCACTTTACACCACTCTATACCACTTTTTAGTTTATTCTTGGTAAATAAAAAAAATCCTGCCTAAAAATTGCAGGATTCTAAAAAAACTAAAAATTGGACTTAAGTCCTATGTATTAAATAAATTTAATTCCTTATTAGCCCAAAACGTTCCAATATCGGTGCCGCATTAAGCCTAACAAAAAAGCTTCGAAATGTATGTTGCCCTCTAAAGATCGGTATGCGTTCAAGAGCGTAGGGATTGCTTTCAGCTCCCGCCTGTCCATAACGAATAGTAAAGGCAGCTTTATAACCTGCCAGCTTAACCATTTCTTCAATCTGGTGGTTGTATACGCCGGTAGGATAAGCAAAATAACGTGTTTTAACCCCTAGTTGGTGTTCCATCTCTTTTCGCGAATCACTGAGTTCCATCATAGCCTGGTCATGAGAAACTTTTGTCAAAGCGGCATGAGATACTGTATGTGAACCAAAAACAAAACCGTCTTTTTGCATAGTTCGCACTTGATCCCAGGTCATGAAGTTCTCCTCATGTCCTACCTTATTTGTTACTAAAAAAATCGTAGCAGTGAAGCCATACTTTTTCATGATAGGATAAGCATTGGTATAGTTATCCAAATAACCATCATCAAAAGTAATCAAAATAGGTTTCTCCGGCAATGCTTTGTCCTGATTGAGATAAGCCATCAACTGATCAGGAGTTATTGTCGTAAAACCGTTTTCCGATAAATAAGCCATTTGTTCTTCAAATTCTTCAGGTGCTATTGATAACGCATGATAAAAATTATCCACTTTATGATAGTTTAGGATAGGCACATCAGCAAGCGAACTAATCGCACCACGATTACAATTGCGGCCTGCCACCACAGCAGTAGTACTGACCACCGCGGATGACAAAACTAATAGAAAAATAACAACAATAAGTAAAAAACATCCCTGTCGCCGACTAATGGGAATCACTATTTCGCCTCCCCATGAGATTAACTTGCTGCCTACTACGTAATTTATATTTGCGCCAAATCATTAGGGTTCCTGTTGCTATTATTGCAACAATACTAACCAGTTGCGCCACTTTCCACTGTCCAAACATTTCGCTATCCAGTCGAAGCCCCTCGATAACAAGGTGGCCTGCCGAATATAATAGGATATACAGCAAAAATAAGTTACCTGTCACTAACTTTCCTGGATTTTTATTCATCCACCAACTCACAATAATTAGTATACTAAATACGAATAAGTCCCACAAGCATTCATATAAAAAAATAGGATGAAAGAAATCAAACTGTTCATAGCCTAGCGGTCGGTAAATGTAATCAATATAAATACCCCAAGTAACATCGGTCGGATAGCCAAACGCATCTTGATTAATGAAGTTTCCCCATTGCCCAACAGCCTGACCAAGGATAAGACCTGGCGCAACAATATCGGCCCATCGCCAAAAAGAGACTTTTTTTATTTGGCAATACCCCCAGATAGTCAGGACTACCCCGATGATAGCACCATGAATAGCTAATCCGCCATGTTGAATTTGCAAAATTTCGTTTGGGTCAGCAGCATATATATGCCAATTCACAATAACATAATATGCCCTAGCAGCCACAAGGCCTACCGGAATGCTATATAATGTCAAGTCCAACAACCTGTCAGAGTTTTCATTGTGTAGACGAACATAATACCAGCTAATAGCCACTGCTACAATAATAGCAGTGGCTATAATCAGCCCATACCAATTAAAATTAATTACTCCAATAGAACAAGCGATTTTTTCCATGTAAGCTCCTAACATAATCTATTTCGAATATAAAGCGTAAAATGAGTTAATAATAACATCATCGCATTATTATGAGATTATCTAATTTTATAATAAAGTCATGACAAATATTAGTCAAGTATGCTATAATAAATTGTATTGTCAATTTGTTCCACGCTCAACAAAAGGAGGCTAGTAAAATGACCATCACTAAAGAAATGAGCATTGTTGATGTTGTCCAACAATATCCCCAAACCGTTCAAGTATTTCGCAATTATGGCATGGGTTGTTTAGGCTGTGCTGCCGCTCGCTTCGAAAATATCGAACAAGGCGCCGCTGCCCATGGTATTGATATAGCGGCACTGATTGCCGCATTGAACGAATCAGTAAACGCATAATTGCAAAAACAGGGCAAATTAAGCCCTGTTTTTATTTTTGGGGTTTTACTACAATAATACCAAATGCCGCTTCATAGTCAAGTGCCAACTGAGTATTATCAATCTTAAGCACATAGACAGGAAAAGTTTGCATTACCTCTATCTCCCTTCCCGGCAACAAACCGAAAACTATGAGTTTTCTAACGGTTGTAGGATTCTGTCCATGTATGGCTATAACTCTGGCTTTCTCGCCTGTTTTAAGCTTAGTTACAGATTGTTCTGTCATAACATCCTCACTTTTTTATGCTACTAACACTCTGAGCACAGTATGGACAAGTGCCGCCGAACCAAACGCAACCATAATTATTACAGCTACCATTGCCAGTGATATTCCCATTCCTCTTTCTTTGACCATAACAGCAAATTGCGCCACACACGGAACAAACAAGGTTAATGCAACTGATGCAATGAGCAATTGTTCATCTGTAAGCTTTCCTGCCACTGAGAGATCATATAGTCCCGCCGCCCCATAGTCACGACGAAAAAAACCAAGCAAAAAGGCTTGCGCCGCGTCAGAGGGCAGCCCAATTAACACCATAAAGGGTTCAAGCTGTCGTATCACCCTGTTTAGAATGCCGCTATAGTCACCAGCCCACAATATAATACTGGTAATAATAAACACCGGTAATATTTCCATGAAATACCAAATCATACGTGTATATGCTTTTCTCAGTACATTGGCAATAAGCGGCAAACGTAACGGCGGTATTTCCATATAAAAAGCGCTTCTGTTTCCCGGAATAAGCTTAGCACTTAACCAGCCAACGCTTGCAAAGATTATCAGCATGTACATGCTCCAGATAATAACGTTAGTTACATTATGTGAAAGTAATGCTAACACTACTCCGAGTTGCGCAGAACAAGGTATGGTCAAAGACAGTAAAAAAGTAGCGAGTACTCTTTCACGTTTGCTCTCTAATGTTCGTGTTACCATTACCGCCATAGTGCCACAACCCAATCCCAGCGTCAAAGGGATAACAGCCCTGCCGTTAAGTCCAAAATACCGAAAAACAGAATCCACCAGCATAGCCAGTCGAGGAAGATACCCGCTATCTTCCAAGAGAGCAAAGGTTAAAAAAAATGTTCCTACAATGGGTAAAATAATAGCGGTAGCATAACGAAATCCCATTGTGAAAATGCCATATTCACCAGCCAAAAGCGATCGTGCCCACTCCCATGGAATATAACTATTAACGCCCAGTTCCATAATCGGATTGATAATGGGTACAAACACCGAATTATTAATATAGTCGACAAGATACCCGGCACCGAATTTCCCCACAAATTGATATAAGCCAAAGTAAAGAACAAGACATACAATCGGAATCCCAGTCAACGGTTCTCTGGTTATTTTGCCCAACCATGCTGCCATACTTCGTAATGGTTGGTGCGCAAAGCTGGCATATCTAACAACTTTAGCCACTATTGTATCTACAATAACCTGATGCTCTATTGCCACAAGAGCGTCTAGGTTATTATTATTTTTCAAAGATACACATTTAATTATATCCGCGATCTCTGTCCATGTTTCTTCCCTTTGCGCAATATCAAATACCATAGTATCGCCCTTTAGCAACATTAATGCAGTAATTCTTTTGCTTAGATTATATGGCCTTCTTAGCAAACCACATATTTTAGTTATCGTTTGCTCCAATTCATCATGTAAGGTAAAACCCCTTGGTTTTACATATTGATATTGACTAATCGCTTTTTTTAAATCCTCTAATCCAACCTTATTAACAGCAGAAGTCGCAATAACCGGAATTCCCAGCATTTGTTCAAGTAGTTGAATATTAATGAGCATCCCCATGTTCTGAGCTTCATCCATAATATTTAGGTTAAGAATAACAGGCAAACCTGCATCAATGAGCTGAATCGTCAGATTGAGCATCCGTCTCAAGTTTTTTGCATCAACAACATGAACAACAATATCTGTCAGTTGTTTAGTTAATACTAGCCGAGTGACTCTTTCTTCTTCTGTCAAAGGTATTAACGAATATATTCCAGGGGTATCAATAATAGCAAACCGCTGATTGCCATATTTGAAATGACCTGTGGAAATATCGACTGTAGTACCCGGATAATTGGATACAGCAACATAACTACCTGTAAGAAAATTAAAGATCGCGCTTTTACCAACATTGGGGCAACCCACCAATACTACTTTTCTTGCCATATCCCGCAACTATATCTCCCCTTGCTTCAAAATCTTAATACTATTTTCTTATTCCATCTGAACCGTGGATATGCGTTAACCAGCATAAAAATAATTCCCGGCCATCTGACCGGGAATCATTTTTATGCTGGTTTATATTATTTTTTCCAGTTTGGAGGCAATATTAGCTTTGGGAAGATAACCTGTCATCGTCTCTAATTGCTCACCATCTTTGAAAACAATCATCGTAGGCAAACTCATTACACCATACCTTTGGCTAAGTGAACGATTTTCATCAACATTAACCTTTGCTACTTTGATTTGGTCGCCCATTTCCTCAGCCAGTTCATCTAAAATTGGAGTCAGCTTAGTGCAGTAGCCGCACCAAGGTGCCCAAAAGTCAACAAGCACTGGCTTAGCAGCATCAAGCACTTCCTCTTGAAAATTGTTGTCGTTAGCATTAACTACAGTTGCCATCAGACAGTCCCCCCTTTAATAAAATGAGGTACAATATCTACTTGTGGTTGCGCAGTTCAACTAATACACAATTTTGATCAACCACATTAAGACCAACTTTTTTGGCTACCTCAACTACACTGGCAGCATTGGCTCCTGGCTGAAGCCACACATTTTTAATGCCATGTTCAGAACAATCTTTCATAATTTGTTCACCCACTCGTGGCGGCACCACCACATTGACAACCTCAGGTGTTACCGGCAAATCTTTAAGCGCCGAATAACATTTGCTACCAAGTATTTCAGTTATCCCAGGGTTTACCGGATACACATTATAACCGGCTTCCTTGAGCGCTTTAAATATCTTATAGCCAAACTTCTCTGTGTTGTCAGTAGCGCCTACAACAGCCCAGTTTTTCATTTGGAGCATAGCTTCTACCTCATTCATACATTGCCCCCCTACGCCATTTTACGACCTTGACAGTTAAATCATTCCTCACAAATAGTAACTTTATTCATTATGTCTCCTTGGCTGATTTGATCGACAACGTCCATGCCTTCAATAACCTTGCCAAATACGGTATGTACACCATCCAAATGCGGCTGTGGCTCATATACAATAAAGAATTGACTGCCACCGGTATTAGGACCACGATGAGCCATGGACAGTGAACCCCGCTCATGCTTATTGGGATTACCTTTTGTCTCACAAGGAATAGTGTAGCCTGGACCACCGGTACCGTTGCCCTGCGGGCAGCCGCCTTGTGCCACAAAGCCTTGAATTACTCTGTGAAACTGTAAGCCATCATAAAATCCTTCTTTAATTAGCTTTTCAAAATTACCAACCGTAATAGGTGCATCCTTTTCAAACAATTCAATCGTTACAGTGCCTTTATCCATCTCAATAATCGCTTTTTTCAAATTGTATCCCTCTCTTAAATAGAATTATTTTATTATACCATAGCTTGTAACTCTTTGGCAAAATTGGAACTTGCGTTATGTGCAACAAACATAAAGAAATACTCTCCCTACCTAGAAAGAGTATTTAATGAAACATTATGTACGCCCATGGTACCGTGCTCTCGTATGTTCATACCCGCATCTCTGCAGGTGGGCGTTTTCTAGTTATGATTTTGCCTTCCACTCGAAGGAGGCATGGCAGCGGCATCACATCAAACTCCCCAAGTAAATGAGTCGGTTGAACATATAAGAGTGTAACGAGCACCTCAGGCATTGATTTCTTTTTACATGATGTATCTTACCATGCATTTGCTATGACCTCAAGGTTGAAAAACAGTCAAAAACCTGGGATTTTTACCTGTTTTTCAGAAAGCAGGCTGTTCAACCCTTATCATCCTTGACCACATACAATCACACTGCGTTTGACTTTTACTCTCTGTTCGTGCTTAACCCCAATTGCCCGTGAACAGCCAGCCAAACGCAGGGCGGATTAACCGATGTATAAGAAACCCGATGACGCTTATGAGCTGGAATACAGACCCAGTCACCTGGTAAAAGTTTTTGTTCAGAGCCATCTTGCCATTGAAGAATTGCCTCACCTTGCAGCATGACTACCCATTCGTCTCGCTCTTGATCATACCAAAAATCCGGCGGAGATACTTGACCTGTGGATATGATTCTTTCAATCAATATCCCTCGGTCAGGTATTAGCGCCTCAAAAAATTCTTCTTCTGGCAAGCCCTTTGGCAAATCGAATATGTTCATCTGCCTGACTCCACAGAAATTAGATGGCGAACACAATTTAGTAATGTAATTGTCGGTCTACCCTCATAATATTCAATAATATTGACAGCTGTGTTATCCTGTCTGATGCTCCATACATGATTTAAATGAATATCAAGCATCGCGCACAAGATTGTTCCGATTGTTCCACCATGTGCTACTATCGCTACTGTCTGTTCAGGATGATCAGTCACAATTTTTTCTACGGCAGTATAAGCTCGTTCTTTGAGTTGTTGAAAGCTTTCGCCGCCTGGTATTTGCAGTTCATCTGGAGTTGACCATAACTTACCCAACATTCCCGGCCATTGCGCGGTAATTTGTTCATAAGTAAGCCCTTCCCAGTCGCCAAATTTTATTTCCCGTAAAGCAGGTACAAGGCTCACCGGTAAGTTATGTTTATCAGCAATACACTGCGCTGTTTTATAAGCCCGGGATAAATCGCTGGCGTAGACGGAATCAATTTTTTCTGTTGCTAACCGCGCTGCAACCGCTTCAGCCTGTCTACGACCGTTATCAGTCAAAGCAATATCACTGTGCCCTTGATATTTCCGTTCTAAATTCCACAGGGTTTGTCCGTGCCGTACTATTATTAATCTAGTCATATCTTTCACCTCAAGACCTGCTCTAACCAATGGAGTAGGATTTTATTTTGTTCCTCAAGCTTAACAGCTACCCGCACATAATTGGCAGATAATCCAGGGTAATTACTACAATCACGGATTAAAATACTTTGCTTAGCCAGTAACTGCCGCAATTGCGGTGCGGCATAACCGCTTGCGTTTATATCCAGCAAAATATAATTAACAGATGGCACAAATGGTTTTACACCTTTAAGAGCCTTGAGCCGAGCATACAGCAATTTTTTTTCACAATTCACAATCTCTCGGCTCTTGGTTTGATACTCCGTATCTGCTAACGCCGCTACTCCTGCTGCTTGTGCTAATAGATTTACATTCCAAGGGTCTTTGGCTGCATGAAGTTTAGCTGTTAACCCCGGATGAGCAAGCGCAAAACCAAGTCTAAGGCCGGGGATGGCGTAGAACTTTGTAAGCGAATGGATAATTACCAAATTATCATATTGACCGAGCAAAGGCCGGCAAGTATAGTCCTGATCGCCGACAATAAAGTCCATAAACGATTCATCAACAACTACAACTACCCCGGCCTGTTTGGCAGTTAACAACAAGCGTTCTATTTGACTCGCAGTCAAAAATGTACCTGTGGGGTTATTAGGATTGCCAACAAAGACCATATCCACTCCCGTTAGGTGGGTGCATAACCAATCTACATCAATAGCAAAATCATCTTCCGCCGATAAATAGGCATACTCAATTGCTGCACCTGCCGCCTTAGCAGCTCTCTCATATTCGCTAAAAGTTGGAGCCGGTATCAGCACCCGTTTGGGGCGAAGGATATGTGCCAGCAAATAAATTAATTCTACAGCACCATTGCCTGCCGTAATGCACGAAACATCCACATGATAGTGATTGCTTATAGCGGCTTTTAACATAGTAGCTTCTACATCGGGATAATGAACCAGCAGTTCAATAGACTGAGTTATGGCTTTACGTACACTATCAGCCAAACCGAGCGGATTTATATTGGCACTATAGTCGAGTATACCAGTTAACTCACCGCCGCTCTCCCTGGCCCAGGCGTGCACATTACCGCCGTGAACAAAGCCAGCTATTTGCTTGTCAGCGTCCACCACTATCATCTCCTGTTATGATAAGTCCGCCAGTAATTAACTGGACGGTTTTTAGATAAACTACCTCTGTGCAGCGGCAGCCGATTTCCTTAATGCAAGCATCATGACCGGTCATATTTGTTGCATTAAACATGACCCCTAAAACGGTACCGCTATGAGCGGCACAAATGCCTACAGCACCAAAATCCTGGCTGATATGAATAACTTGTTCCAGACAGGGCTTATATAGTATTGTTTGGTTGGCTAATGCGCTCAGGGTGGATCCCTGTCCAATCAACCTGGCATCACTGGTCTCCAGCCCCTTGGTAACTAAAGCAACAGCTGCTGCAACCTGGGATTCTTTGGCCTGATTTAAAACAGCAAGATCCTCGCGATTATTAAAAGCCAGGGTATCTACTTGACCGCCAACATCGAATACAGCAATATATATTTCTGGAGGTTTGCCTAAAGAACGGCGAATTTTCCCTTCGATATGGTCAAACATGATAATTCCTGGATAAAATATGCCGTCAGTTGGCTCAATGGTTAAAGCAATATCGGCAATCTCGTCACAAGACAGTTGTCTGCCAGCCACTGCCAGCGCAGCAGCCTGACAGGCCGCGCTAATGTCGGCACTGCTGGATGCCATACCTTTACCTACTGGCAAATCAGATTTTACAGTAAGGCCAACATTTCCTGAAATATTTAGATATTCAAATGTCTTGGTCACAGCAGCAGCGGTCTTAGGATCAACCCCGGCCTGAGCAGCATCGTCAGTTACAGTAACCTCCGAATACCAATCTACCGGACAGGTAATTAAAAAATTGACCCCATTTACTGTGCCCTGCACCAATTCTCCACATGAGCCGGGCGCTTTAACTTTTATCTTCATTAGAAAGTCTGCCTTTCAGTGATTGAATCTTATCTTAGAGAACAAAGATGAGTAAAGCTATTAATTCAGTCAATTCCGTAACAGCGCCATAGGTATCACCAGTTAAGCCGCCCAAAACATTAGCAAGATAACGAGCTGCTACAATTCCTGCCAAAATAGCTCCGCCAGCACTAATTGCAGCCTGGATGCCCAACGGAATAACCACGGCCATCGTAACAGCAACAGCAATACATAAGGTAGTACGGCCAGCATACTGTGCGAAAGCTTTTCCCATACCATCTGGTCGTGCATAGTTAAAAGAAGTAACGCTGATTACCATGGATGTACGTCCCGCTACTGGCATAATAATAAGTGCCGGCAATAACATAGTCGGTGTCATATCAACAATGAGAGAATACTTCAGCAGTAATAATAGACCAAACGCCACCACACCGTTGGCACCAACCCGGCTGTCCTTCATGATTTCAAGCATGCGTTCCCGGGAACGACCGGAAAACACCCCATCCGCAGTATCCATAAAGCCATCACAATGCAAGCCGCCGGTAAGGACAATTTCAGCTAAAATAATGACGGCTGCCAATACGTGGGACGGTAAAAATTGGCTAAGAACGTAATTCAGGCTAGCTAAAATCAAGCCAATAATTGCACCAATAAACGTAAAATATTTAACACTGCGGCCAAAGCTTTCCGGTGACCAATCAGTCTGTTTTACCAAACGAATGCGGGTAAGAAACTGTAATCCGGTAAAAAAGTCATTCAACTTTTATTCCTCCATTTAAAATGGCTGTCTATACGCAAACGACCATTTACATACTAATGCCGTCGCAACAAACAAAATGGTTACTACGTACATAATTTGAATGGTATACTCAATATGTATTGGTGTAAGCTGACACTTTGCTTCTCCCATATACGCCCGCACGGAAGGCACTCCACCATAATAATTAAGCCCGCCCAGCCTAATTCCCAGTGCTCCTGCCACACCGGCTTCAGAAAAACCGCTGTTAGGGCTGGGATGCTTAACTGCATCACGTTTAATAGCTTGAAATGCGCCACTTGCATCCTTTTTGAGCAAGGCTGCTGCCAAAATTATCAATAACCCGGTTATTCTGGCAGGAATATAGTTGAATACATCATCAACCCTGGCGGCAACCATGCCGAAATCCAGATACTTTTCGTTTTTATATCCCACCATGGAATCCATGGTGTTAACCGCACGATACAAAAAAGCCAGGGGAACCCCGCCAATTGCTGCATAAAAAAGTGGTGAGATAATACCATCAACAATATTCTCCGCCACTGTCTCAACAGTAGCCCGAGTTACTTCGGCAGTATTAAGATCAGCGGTATCGCGCCCGACAATCCAGCCGACCTTATAGCGAGCCTGATCCATATTGCCGTTATTTAGAAATCCAGCAATCTCTCGTCCGGCTTCGGCCAAACTTCTTGTCGATATAGTAAAAGACAATAGTACTGCACCGCCAATATAAGTAGCCCAGGGATGAAATGAACTTAAGCCGGCCATAACCAGCCACAAGGCTGCATATACTACTGTCAATACTATAAGAACAAGGACTGCACCCGCCAGTTTCTTGTAAACCGGCGAGTGCCCTGTAAGTAAAAGACCTCGTTCCAACCATGCAATAAAATTGCCCATAATAACTACCGGATGCAGCGTCGTCCGTGGGTCGCCAATTAAACGGTCAAGGATGACTGCTCCTATTATTATATATTCTGTCATCGCTATCTACCATTATTTTCATTCATAATCTGGTAAACTAAAGCGATATCCATACTTTGGCGGACAACGTCAGCCAACCGATTATATGCGGCATCTTTGCGAGCCTGTGTATCCTGGATTACCCCGAGCGGCGCTAACCCTTTGCGCACTCTGAGCGCATCAAGCATTGCCCGACGATATTCATCATTGTCAAATATCCCATGAATATAGGTACCCATAACCAGTCCATCTGCAGAAACAGCACCATCAGCCATCTGTACCTGTTTACCTGACCGAGTGTCAATGATAAAGGCAGGTTCAACCTGTGATAAAAACTTGGTTCGCCCCATATGGATTTCATAACCTTGCAAATTGTCGCCACTAAAATTAATCCCTAAAAACTTATGGCCAGTAGCTGTGACTTTAACCTGATGGGTTACCTTATTAGCTTCGAAGATGGTAATACTGTCGATAAGACCTAACCCTATGACTTTGTCAAGGTCTGACTCGGTATGTTCAGGATCTTGCACTTCTCGCCCCAGCATCTGATAGCCGCCGCAAATGCCGACAACCGGCGTACCGCTCTTTGCCAGCTTAATGAGTTCTTGTTCATAGCCATTATTGCGAAGGTATAATAAATCCTCTGTAGTATTTTTGCTGCCTGGCAGAATAATCAGGTCAGGGTTGCCAATAGCTTCCCCGTGTCGAATATATCTGACCTTTACATCACTTTCATTAGCTAGCGCATCAAAATCCGTAAAATTCGATATCTTGGGCAGACGCAAAACAGCAATATCCAGTTCTCCGGCCTCAGCCGACTTCTCTTTATCCTCGAGCGATACTGAATCCTCATCATCAATCCCCAGCCTGTCAAGATGTGGCACAACGCCTACAACCGGCTTACCGGTCTTAACTTCAAGAAATTCCAGAGCAGGCTTGAGAAGTGTAATGTCGCCCCGGAATTTATTTATAATAATGCCTTTGACTAAATCGCGCTCATCTGGGTCTAATAGTTCCAGCGTTCCGACAACCGAGGCCAAAGCCCCGCCCCTGTCAATGTCGGCAATAAGCAGCACCGGCGCACCAGCCAGTTTGGCAGTGCGCATATTAACGATATCCGTGTCTTTTAAGTTAACCTCAGCTGGACTGCCTGCCCCTTCAATTACAATAGTATCAAAATCTTTATGCAGTTTTTCAATACACTCAGTTACTACTCCCAACGCTTTTAAACTATAACCAGCATGATATTCTTGGGCTGACATATTCCCAACAGGTTTCCCCATGACAATGACCTGTGAACAAGAATTGCCGGTAGGTTTCAATAAAACCGGGTTCATTTCCACAGCAGGCTCTAAGCCGGCAGCCTCTGCCTGCGCCACCTGTGCCCTCCCCATTTCTCCGCCGGTTTTGGTAACATAGGAGTTAAGTGCCATATTCTGCGCTTTAAAAGGTGTTACCTTGTAACCATCCTGCTTAAAAATCCGGCACAAGGCAGTAGTCAAAATGCTTTTGCCAACATGAGAGCTTGTTCCCTGTAACATAATTGCTTTAGCCATTACACTTACCCTCCTCTAGACTTACGGCGATTTTTTTCAGCTCAACAGCCAAACCACTTACCACCAAATATACTTCATCAGCAGCTGCCGCGACTTTTTGGTTAACAAGCCCTGCCACATCACGATATTCCCGTGCTAGTGCATTATCTGGTACAATTCCTAAGCCAACTTCATTTGTAACGAAGATCACGTCACAGCTTCCCTGCTTAGCACTTACCATTAGTTTTTCAATTGCAGCAAGTACAACCTGACAGCGTTCTTCCCTGGTAGCTGGTGCATCAGGCGCTAACAGTAGGTTACTGGTATAAAGTGTCAGACAATCAAACAATACACCGTCTGAACTCTGAACTGCTTGCACCATTGCCTCTTCCGCTTTATAAGGGGCTTCAAAAGTTAGCCAGTTAGCAGGACGACGGCTTTGATGAATACTAACCCGTTCTTTCATTTCATCATCAAAGATTTGCGCAGTAGCAATATAGGCTATCCTCCGTCCACCTAAAGCAGCATACCGTTCGGCAAAAGTGCTTTTGCCACTGCGAGCACCACCGGTAACCAAAACAATTTTACCCGCCATAATAACTACATCTCCTGTTCCTTTAGGTAATGGTACTGAGCACACTTCTCAACAAATTGCTGTGCCGCTTGCCTATTTCCGGCAAAATGCATGTGCAAATAAGATGCCAATACATTGCCGGCTGCATAACCGCCTTGATAAATTGCCCCTGTTCGCATTTTCTTAAATTCGAATGCCCACGGAAATTCTTCGCCACTTCTATCGGGATACATCCGTGAAAAATGAAATTCATGTCCCCGCAGAGTGTGCTCTTTGATACATAATACATTATTGGTTAACGCCTTGGCTTCCACATAGCCAACTGTTTCAAGTTTTGACTGCATTTGGCATACTGCCGGAATAACACCAACCATATCGTATGTCTGATCGTCAAAATCGGTGATTTGCCGTGACAGATACATAAGTCCGCCACACTCAGCGTATATCGGCATTCCTTGCTGAGCTGCCTCCAATATATTCTGGCGCATTAACGTATTGGCAGCTAATTCTTTGATAAACATTTCCGGAAAGCCACCGCCTAAAATGATTCCGTCAACATTAGGCAGGCGACTATCTTTGAGTGGGCTAAACGGAACGATATCAGCACCAGCTTCAATCAAGACTTCCAGACTTGAGGGGTAATAGAAGGTAAAGACTTCATCTTGCGCTACACCAATGCGGACAGTCTTATGCTCGCTCTTTTCTTTTGCCGTAGCCCTGCTTCGCGGTAGCTCCTTGGCAGTTTTAGCTATAGTTAGTAGCTCGTCTAAAGCTACTTGTTCAGCCACTTGTTGCCCCATTTGATCTACCGCCATAGCCGCATTATGCTCAGTAACTGGTGTCAAACCAAGGTGACGTTCCGGCATACTAAGTTCCTTATTACGGAAAACCGTACCAATAACGGGAATACCTAGTCTGTCAAGCGCCTCACAAACCATGAGTTTATGGCTTACTGATCCAAGCCGGTTAATGATGACACCGGCTAAATTAACCTCTGGGTCATACATTTTAAAGCCTAGCGCGATGGCTCCGACACTCTCGCCCATTGATTTGGCGTCAATCACCAGCACTACTGGCGCTTTTAGCAATTTTGCCACAGCGGCCGTACTGCTAATACCGGCACGACCGCCATCATATAGACCCATAACGCCTTCAATAATTGCAATATCATTACCTACCGCCGTACTGGCAAATATAGCTGATAATGATTCTGGCGGTACTAACCAAGTATCTAAGTTATGGGCACTTTTACCGCTGGCTAAGCGATGAAAACCTGGGTCGATATAATCAGGACCAACTTTATAGGATTGGACTTTGAAGCCACGCTTGGATAAAGCCGCGAGCATACCGGTCACAATGGTCGTTTTACCGACCCCACTGCTAACGCCGGCAATCACAACTCTGGGGATATTCAATTGATCCATGCGTCTCCCTCCTAAACAGCGGATTCAATAAAATTAGCGACCTAACATATACATAATTGCATTAACAGAGGCCGCCGCAATCGGGCTTCCCCCCTTGTTGCCCAGTACCGTAATATATGGAACAGTCGAGGTTGTATGCAACAATTCCTTAGACTCGGCCGCACCGACAAAACCTACCGGCACACCAACGATAAGCGCCGGTCTTATATTTTCTTCTTCAATCATTTTTAAAACTTCAAATAGTGCCGTTGGTGCATTGCCAATAGCCACAATCGAACCATTAAGCTGAGCGCCAAATTTGCGCATAGCTGCCATTGAGCGAGTAATACCGGCTGCCTTGGCTTCCAGTGCTACCGTCTCATCAGATACCAGGCAGTATGCCTGCCCGCCAAATTCAGCCAAACGGCGTTTATTTATTCCAGTGCGCACCATTTCAACATCACAAAAAATATTACAGCCGGCTTTTAATGCAGATATGCCTGCCGTAATGGCTTCTGGATGCACTTTAATGATATTAGCATAATCCGGGTCGCCAGCAGCATGAATAATTCGCGAGTAAACCTTGGTGGTCTGTTCATCTAAATGAAACTCTGCTAAGTATGGTGCAATAATTTCCATACTGCGTGTTTCAATAGCCATTGGGTCTTTTATGTACTGCATAAGTACTTCCTCCCTAGTAATTTAGCGCTAATTCTTTGTCATTCAATATGTTTTACCATATTCACTACTTGCTCTTGTGTCTGGCACAAATTTCTATAGTTGATGTTAGGTCTGCCGATAACAACAATCGGCAGGCTTAACTCAATTGCGGCCGATATTTTAGTATCTGCGCCACCTATCTTTCCACTGTTTTTAGTTATAATAACGTCAGCGCCATATTCCCTAAATAGAGCCACATTAAGCTGATGAGAAAACGGCCCTTTAATGGCTACAATATCACCAGGATTAAAACCTAAATCAACACACTCTTGCACAACATCAGGTTGAGGTAATACTCTCGCAATCAGACGGCAAGCTGCTAGTAGCGGCTCGTCCTTAAATATTTTAATCGTGCGGCTGCCGGTAGTTAAAAATACTACCTTACCTAAGCTGGCAGCCAACCTTGCTGCATGAGCAGCGTCACTAGCAATATGTATTTGTTCATACTTAGGCACACAAACCTCTGATCGTTCATATCTTACATATTCAATACCTGCAAGTTCACATGCGGCCATAGCATTTAGCGAACCATTTACCGCATAAGGATGACTGGCATCCACAATGACCTTAATGCTTTGGTCTGAGATTAAACGCCGCATATCATCCACAGTCAATGGCCCAGTATGAACACAAATACCTGGCATTTCAGCTAAGCTCCGGCCATACTCACTTATCACCGATACCATTACCTTGCGGCCGGTTCCCGCTAAATGTAAAGCCAATTCCCGGCCATCAAGTGTTCCGGCCAGTACTAAAATCATAAATGATAGCCTCGTGGAGTCACCATTCTTCCATCAGCGACATATGTTTGGCTGTTACCAATGATGACCAAGGAAAACATATCAATATGCTCATTTGTAAAATTCTCCAAGGTGGAGAGCTTCATTTGCTCTTTTGTTCGGCTAGCATGATGAACAATACCGACAGGAGTATCTGCTTTCCTATGTTTCAGCGCAATTTCGCGTACTGTTTCAATTTGACTTGTTCTACGGGTACTTTTGGGGTTATAGATAGCAATAACAAAATCGCCGGCAGCTGCCATCTCAACTCTTTTTTCAATTACTTCCCACGGCGTTAATAAATCGCTTAAACTAATAACGGCAAAATCATGCATTAAAGGTGCGCCTAAAATGGAAGCAGCCGCCCCAACAGCACTAATACCCGGAATAACAGTCACCTCAGGCTGCACGGTCTCCGGATACTTTGCAACAAGTTCAAGCACTAGGCCGGCCATACCGTATACGCCTGGATCCCCGCTTGAAATAACGGCAACCTGTTTTCCTTCCATTGCCTGTTCTACTGCCGCTTGGCAACGATCGATTTCCTGCATCATGCCTGTACCAATCGTGGATTTTCCCGGCAATAAATCTTTTATTAACTCTAAATAAGTATCATAACCCACGATAACTTCAGCACATTCAATCGCTTGCCGAGCTCTCGGCGTCATATCGATGATACTGCCAGGTCCTATTCCCACCACCGATAGCTTACCGGCGTGATAGCCACAGTTACTTTGGGATACTTGGTTTTCGGCAAAAGCAGTTTGCTGTTTTTCCCCGCTAGAATTGCTGCTGGTTCGCATACATTTCCCACTCCTATCTTTTCTTTAACAAAATTTGATGACGATAATGCATGGTGTTCCATACATTCTTGCAGTTGATCATTGGAATAAAATCGAATAGGCACCGCTATTTGTTGAGCAGTTGCCAATAAACCGATTTCGTCTTCTTTGAGCATGGTACTCCCAATTATAGCTACACTTTTATAACTTCGCCCGACGGCCTGACAGGCTTGACTTATGGCAGACATAATTTCTGCGCTGGTGGTACCCCGGCGACAGCCAAGACCAATTGCTAAACTACTTGGGCGCAAATATAAGTGCGGCTTAGAAATATCGATTTTTCTATCGGTAATTATTACGGCAGCATCATATTCATCTGTATGAACCAGATTACGAATATCTTCTAACACGATTCCTTGCTCTGATGCTACATTAGTATATTGCTCCTGTCCGATTAGTTCTTTGTCTAGAAAAAACAATACTTTCTCACCATTTACAATGGCCGAGTTGATTGTTTTTAAGGAACTAAACGGCTCAATGGTCAGATTAAGTTTCACGGCTAATACATCGGCAGCAGGCAATTTAGCGACATCAGTAGCTGTGGTAATAACTGGCGTTGCTCCTGCGGCAATACTCACTACCTCAGCCAATTCATTGGCACCGCCAATATGA
>JAEZVB010000122.1 GCA_023443285.1 Bacillota bacterium | reverse complement strand
TATCCTTAAGCTGCTCCAACTGAGACGACAGCAATTTCCCACAAAAAGCCTTACTACCTAAAGTAGCCATACCAAAACGGCTGGACTCTTCGGCCATAAATACTACAACCTCAATAGGATGCTGGGTCTGTGTCCCAGCATCGTGTAGACATGCAACTACTTCGATGGCAGCCAGCACACCCACCACGCCGTCAAAATTTCCACCATTAGGTACACTGTCAATATGTGAGCCTAGCATAACTACCGGCGCGACAGGGCTAGCCCCTTCGCGCCGGCCAATAACATTTCCGAATGCATCCTCCCGGACAACAAGTCCTGATTGTTTCATAAGTTCAATAATAAAACCCCTCGCTTGCCAGTCACTATCACTGAAGGCCAAGCGCATAATGCCACCATCAGGCTCAGCGCCAATGGTGCCAAACTTTCGGAAATTTTCCTGCATGCGGTTACTGCAAACCATATTTATACCCCTTCCACAGCATTTTCGCCAACCTTTTCCTGTTTGGCACGCTCTAAGTTCATAATAATAATGGCCACTAATGTTATCGCTCCTCCGGCGATCTGGATGGGCAATACACTTTCTCCCAAGATAAAATAGCCGCTAATAACACCGACAACCGGAACCAAATTAAGATATAATGTGGTAATAGCAACGTCAAGTTGCTTTAGCACATACATATAAAACAAATAAGCAAGTACTGAACAGCACACTGACAAAAATAAGATATGTCCCCATGCATTTAGCGAAAGCGCCTGCCATTCATTATGTTCTGTACAGGCTAATGGCAAAAGAAACAATGTGCCAATTACTGTTTGATAGGTGGTCATGCACATTCCCGAGTATTTTCTCTGCAGTGATTTACTGACAAGTGTGTAAAAGGTCCAAGACAACATAGCTCCCACCACAAACAGATTGCCCACAAAGTTGGCAGAATTCATATCTAGTTGGCCATTGGCGGTCACTGAAAAATAGGTGCCAATAATAGCAATCACGATTGCTACCAGCTTAAGCGCCGAAACCTTTGCGCCAAAAAATAATATATCTAAGCCAATGGCCAGAATTGGAATTATTGTCACAATAAGTGAGGCATTGGCCGCTGTTGTCAGCTTTACCCCGATATTTTCAAAATAGAAATACAGTGTAATCCCTAAACAACCGGCTAATGTCATGGGAAAAATATCAGCCCTGGCTAGCTTAGCTCCAGGTTCAACCCGCTTGAGCAGTACCCACAGCAATAATGAGGCAATGACAAAACGAATGGCCGCTGTCGTCACAGGCGGCACTTCGCTTACCGTAATTTTTATGCTTACATAAGACACTCCCCAGAATAGGATTGTCACCAGCATCAGGATATTCGCAATAATGTATTTTTTATCCAGCCCCAAGGCCACCTGCGCCTCTACCATCTTTTTTTTCATAATAACACCCTCCCGTTCTTTTTTTTCTATCATATCCACAAGCGCAGCGGGTGTATTGTAAAAAATTGATGCTGACAACTGCTGCCTACTCCCCACAGCTTTGATATTTTTCAGGGGTCACACCGGTATGGCCTTTGAATACCTTATGAAAATGGCTCTGATCATAGAAACCGGTTTCATACGCCACCTCAATAATCTGCCGGTGTTGACGCAGCATTTTCTTAGCAGAGTTAATCCTAAGCAAGGTTTGATACAAATGGGGCGGTATATTGAATTCTTCGTTAAACGAGCGAATAATAGTAAATTTATTCAGACCCGATACTTGTTCTAACTCCTCAAGGGTAATTTTCCGTTGATAATTAGCATGAATATATTGTTTTATTACTGTCAGCTTAGGCCGTTCTTTTGCCTTAATCGCCTTGCCAACCTTTCCCATCCCCTGCATTGCTTGCTCAAAAAAGGCCATCACACCGGCCTCCTTTTCCAGCGGGCTTGCCGGATAGGTCAGGCTCGCAAGCATTCTATCAAGTGACCTGCAGGAGTTGGCCTTGACCCTATTGCTGACAACTGGCTGACAAAAGGCAGGTATCCCCCGGGTTTCAAGGAAGCGCTGCATCCAGCCAACTTCGATAAATAGCATTTTATACTTCCACTGAGCCTGCGGCTGCGGATTGCAGGAATGAACCAGCCCTGGCGGAATAAGTATAATGGTTTGCGGATCAACCCCAATGGTTTTTCCTGCATACCAAAACGAACTGTTGCCTGCATCGATTACCCCTAAGGAATATTCTTCATGGGAATGTTTCTTATAGCAGAGGCGATTGGCATCACATATCTTTAATTCAAAAAATGGTAAATCAACATCCCGGTAAAATTGAACTCCAGTCATCGCAATCCCCCCTTGCAAGTTGACCAAACAGCTAGCTTTTACCTTCGGATTGCTCCACAAGTTCTCCGCTAACCGCAGGCTGAATACTCTGCAGTTGAGTTAATAGCATGCCTGACAGCATCAGAGCGCAACCGACCAATTCTTGAAAACCCAGTCGCTCATCCAGCAGCAAAAAGCCGCCAATGGTGGCAAATACAGTCTCCATACTGAGAATGATAGCCGCTTGGGCAGGGGGTGAATATTTTTGGCCGACTACCTGCAGGGTGTAGGCAATTCCTACTGAACAAAAACTGCCATACAGAATCGGCACAATTCCACCGGCAAGCCCGGCAATCGTTATTGTTTCCTGCCATAACGCCATAACCAGACTTAGTATCCCGCAGGTCATAAACTGAAAGCAGGATAATTTCAGCACATCCACACGTTCGGCAAAATGATCAATTAGCAAGATATGTACTGTCCAGAATATAGCCCCGATGAGTTGCAGCAAATCACCATAAGAAATAAAAAAGCTTTCTTTGACACATAACAAATATAAGCCCACCAGCGCCAACACCGAGCTAAGCCATGTGCTTATACCGGTACGCTGCTTCAGAAATATCCCAAAAATCGGCACAAGTACAATATATAAACAGGTTACAAAAGCGGCTTTTCCGGCAGTTGTATATAAGAGGCCAATTTGTTGCAAAGAAGCACCGGCGAACAGAATTAACCCAGCTAACATCCCGGGCAGAAGCGCCCCTGTCGCCCTGGTGGCGCTAGGTTGCTGCCTACTACGAAAGTAAAAAATCAGCGGCAACAGTGACATGCTGCCTAGAACAAATCTAATTCCATTAAAAGTAAATGGCCCCATATAATCCATGCCTACCCGCTGCGCCACAAAGGCAAAACCCCAGATAGCAGCTGCGAGCAAAAGCAGCAAATTCGATTTTAGCACACTCATTGGCAATCAAACTCCTTTTATGTATACGAACCCAATCCACTTCCTAGACCTTACGGCAAAACAGGCTTAATATTACTATATTACCACCAAACCCAGTAATCGTCCAGCTTTACCCATACAGTGAGGAACTGCTGTTCTTCAATACCCTGCAATCGCAACCTTTGGCTAAACACCGCTTCCGGATAAATACTCTCGCTGTAGTAGGAAATATAGAATATAATCTAGTATATACGTAGTTGGAGGGATGAAAATGCAAAAACAATATGTATTTGGGTTTGGAGATAAAGAAGTCGCAATCACTCTGCCGGAAGAACAAGTTTTGCATGTTGTTGAAGGCAAAGACGTCGAAGCCATTACCAATGTACCTGCTGCTGTACAAGCGGCAGTACGCAATCCGATTGACTCTCCGCCTCTGCAACAAGTAGTTAAAACCGGCGATAAGGTTGTTATTATTGCCAGCGATATTACCCGCAAATGGATTAATTATCCTGAATTTCTGCCTACACTTTTAAATGAACTGAACGGTGCCGGTATCGCTGACAGTGACATCACGTTAGTTGTCAGTCTTGGTTCGCACCGACAACATACTGACCAGGAAAACATTGCTGTCTATGGTCAGGAAGCCGTCAACCGGATACAGCTTGTGCAAAGCTATGCACCCACGACCGAAGACTTTGTTCATATAGGCAAAACCTCGCATGGGGTCGACACCTACCTTAACAAACATGTTGTTGCCGCTGATAAGGTTATCCTGACAGGCGGTATTGTCTATCACACTATGGCAGGCTTTGGCGGCGGCCGCAAAGCTGTTATGCCAGGTGTTGCCGGTTACTCCACCATTCAAGGAAATCACAGTTTCTGCTTACATGAAGTTGTTGGCCAAGGCATTAATCCCAACAGTAAAGCCGGCAAACTGGACGGCAACCTCATGCATGAAGATATGATAGAAATGGTTCCCATGCTCAAGCACGTCTTTCTTTTCAATGCCGTTTTTACGCCAGAAGGAAAATTCGCCCGGTTTGTTGCCGGCCACTGGCACACTGCTTGGCTGGAAGGCTGTAAAACAGTAAAAGAGATCTTCGGTGTTCCCATCACTGCCAAAGCCGATCTGGTTATTGCCTCTGCCGGCGGCTTCCCAAAAGATATTAATCTCTATCAAGCCACCAAAACTACTGACAATGCTTTTGCGGCCGTCAAAGACGATGGTGTAATTATTGCTCTATTAGAATGCCGCGATATTATGGAGCCACCTGATTTCAGCGGATGGTTTAATTACGAATCACTCTATGACCGTGAAATTGCCTTGCGCAAATCCTTTACCGTTCCTGGTTTTATTGCCCTCAAAAGTGGTCTGGCGGCCAAAAAAGTGCCACATATTATTGTCACACTCCCGCAAAACAAGGAGTTCATCGAAAAAGCCGGTCTAATTCCCGCCACCTCGCTGGAAGAAGCCATGGCAATTGCCGAACAAAAACTTGGTCGCAAAAACTACACCATTACCCTTATGCCACACGGAGCCAACACGCTCCCGCTGCTGCCGGAATAGAATCTCAAGCGAAAAATTGAAGATGTGTGAAAATAGCTAAAAGCCTCTAAAACCAAAATGTTTTAGAGGCTTTTTCACATGCTTTGTTTCAATACGCTCTTATTTTCCTACCTTACTGTATTCCTTTAACTCGAAGCCTATATGGCCTCAGTTCTCAATAACTACAACCCACACACGAAATGGGCCATGTACCCCGATTGATAAATCCATCTCAATATCAGAGGTTCTACTTGGACCTGTAATAAAATCGATGGCTGAAGGTAATTGGCCTTGGCCGCGCCGCTCCATCAGATGCCGCATTACGGTAGACATGGTAGGAACAATATCCGACTTCTGCATAACCGCAATATGAGTAGGTGGCAACAAACTCACCGAACGGCCGGTATTGGCGCTATTAAATAGTGCCATTGTCCCGGTGTAGCCAATGGCATAGTCGACCCAGGTAATACCTACATCAGCTTGTTCGGCTATTTCAATTAACTCCTGCCTAGATGTGCTAGTATTCCAAAACTCGGTTTTTACACCCAGGTGGGATACTTCAATATACTTGCGCAACTCCGGGTGATCCCAGAGAATTGCTGATTTGGCATTGAGCACTTTCAACCATAACTTTATCTGATTAGTCGCCTCTTGGCCGTCACGCACAATGGCGACTTTACCGGTAAGCGCTTCCAGATTGGCTTTAAACAGTTCAAGCGGCTGATCCTTCTCGAACTCCTGCTCACGCCAAAAGGTTGGTGGCCCAACTTCCTTCCGGTTAGGTGGTGTTACTAGTACTTTATCCCTTCCCAGAGCCTGCGCCACGGTTTTCAAAAATAGAGCTTCCTGTGCATCATCTTCCTGAATATTTGTCATATGATCACCTATTTCTTGCGTTTTTCCCATTCATCCCGGAAGGTTGTATCTGCTGCCGCCCGCATATAACGTGAGTTAGTCCAATTGGCAAGCAGCGGCAGTTTAGCGGTAATATAGCCATTGTTGACTAACGGCTTTTGCCCTAGCGATGCAGCTTTCATAGCAAATTTGTAGGTCCCGGGCAGTTTGAAAAAGCGTTTCCACATATTAAAGGCAAATTTTTCGATTATCTGGGTATGTCCGGCACTCACTCGCCGCTGCCGCAGCTTAAACAACAGATCCTGCAACGGAATCTTAGCCGGGCAGGCAGTGGTACAGGCAGCGCAGAGTGTCGAAGCATACGCCAGCTCACCCCAATATTCCATATCATTTTCTAGTAATGGGGTAATAACAGACCCGATTGGGCCGCCATAAACCGAGCCATAGGCATGTCCGCCGATTTGGCGGTACACCGGACACACATTGAAGCAGGCACCACACCGGATACAGTGAAGCGCTTGCCGAAATTCCTCATCTGCCAGCATGCGGGAACGGCCATTATCCACAATCACCAGATGGAATTTTTCGCAGCCGTCTATGTCATCAGGCTGTCGCGGACTGTTAATCACCGAGACATAACTGGTGAGCTTCTGCCCGGTAGCATTGCGCGGCAACATCGATAGAACGGTTTCCAGATCCTCAAAGGTTGGAATAACCCGTTCCATTCCCATAACACTAATGACAACTCGCGGCAAGGCTGTTGTTAACCGAGCATTGCCTTCATTGGTAACCAGCGTAATCGAGCCGGTTTCGGCAACTGCAAAATTACAGCCTGTAATCCCAATATCGGCAGTCATAAACTTATTTCGCAACACTTTACGGGCAAAAGCCGTCAGCGCCGGTGTATCAGATTCGACTTTTTCACCGGCTACCTTTGAAAAAAGTTCGGCAATCTGGTTCCGGTTTTTGTGGATGGCAGGAACAATAATATGGGAGGGTGTTTCGCCAGCCAGTTGCAGAATATACTCTGCCAAATCGCTTTCGGTTACTTCGATGTCGCCTGCCTCGAGGGCTTTGTTAAGATGAATTTCTTCTGTTACCATAGACTTTGATTTAACTACTTTTTGGGCACCATACTGTTTACACAGACCAGCAATAATCTTTCGCGCATCCTCAGGGGTTGAGGCAAAGTGTACCTTGCCGCCTGCTTTCCTAACGTTGTCTGTTAACAATTTCAGATAATAGTCGAGATGCATAACGGTATGCTGGCGAATACGCTTTGTCTGTTCTCGCCACTCCTCCCAGTTAGGAAGTTCACGCGCCGCTTTATCTTTATTGCCACTTAGCCGGTCTACCGCTTTGCGGACAGCTTGCCGCATCTGGTCATCCTTTAAGGCTTTGACTGTTCTGTCGCGCAAATGAAATGTTGGTCTTTCGCTCACCTTCTCATCCCCTCATCTAACAATTCAGCAACATGCATGACCCTGATATCGGATTTTTGTTTTTTCAACCTGCCATCAATGTTCATTAGGCAACTCAAATCAACGCCAACAAGGACATCGGCCTTGGTTTCCAGGATGTTTCTGGCCTTCTCGTCCACCATGGCCTCCGATATCTCGGGCAGCTTGACTGAGAAAGTTCCGCCAAAGCCACAGCAGGCTTCTTCATGCGGTAAGGGTACAAAGTCAATTTCTTTTACGTTGTTAAGCAACAACTTAACATATTTATCGGTATTCAAAAAACGGCGTGCATGACAACTGGAATGATAGGTTACCCGGTGGGGAAAGCGCGCTCCTACATCCTGTTTGTTTAAAATCCTAACAACAAATTCGCTGAATTCATAAATTTTGGCTCCTAGCTCCTTAGCCTGGCGGTACTGTTCCGGGTTATCCTCAAATAGCAGCGGATAATATTCCTTAACCGCTGTAATACAGGAGCCGGCAGGTGCTACCACATACTGGCTGTCTTTGAAGGCGGCTAGCATAGTCTCAGCAACCGGACGGGCATCTTCCCAGTAGCCGCTGCTCAAAGCCGGCTGGCCGCAACAAGTCTGATCAGGCGGAAAATCTAAGGTTACGCCCAATTTCTCTAGAACACGCACCATAGCCTCGCCAACCTGTGGAAACATACTATCACAAATACAGGTAATAAATATGGATGCTTTCATCCTTGTGACCTCCGTAAAGATAGAGTTAACGTTAGCTGGATATAATGTAAATGAAGCTTACTCTCATCAGACATTTTTAGTTTGTGCACTTTATCCAACATTATCCTGAGTTTTTTTTATCTTTACGGCAAATAATAGATGCGAACAATGCATAGTTCTTAGGAGGGTATCTATGATGACATGGACACAAGAATATGTGCCGCTTGGCAGTGTTTTTCTATCAGCGCTTGCCGCCGCCATCCCAATGATTGTAATATTTTATTTATTGGCAATTCGCCGCTCACCTGGACAAGTTGCAGGGACAGCTGCACTAATAGCTGCTTTTCTGGTAGCAGTCCTGGTCTATAAAATGCCTGTAGGCACTGTATTTATAACTGCCTTAATGGGTATTGCCTATGGTATTTTTCCCATTTTTTGGATAGTATTAACTGCTATCTTCATTTATAACATGACTGTGGAAACAGGTAAATTTGATATCATCAAAAATTCTATTGCCACACTCACAGACGATCGGCGTCTGCAAGCACTATTGATCGCTTTTGCCTTTGGTGCGTTTTTAGAGGGTGCGGCAGGATTTGGTACTCCGGTAGCCATTTCCGCCGGAATGCTGGTTGGACTAGGCTTTAACCCATTGTATGCCGCCGGACTTTGCCTTATTGCCAATACTGCGCCTGTTGCCTTTGGCGGTATTGGCATTCCTATCATCGTAGCTGGCCAGGTGACAGGCCTAGATACAATGAAGATAAGTCAGATGGTTGGACGGCAGCTGCCTTTTCTCTCGGTAGTCATACCGATTTGGCTGGTAGTGCTTATGTCCGGCTGGAAGGCAACAAAGGAAGTACTGCCTGCGTGTTTGGTCGCCGGCATCTCGTTTGCTGTTGTGCAGTATCTCTCCGCTAATTACCTCGGTCCTGAACTCCCGGATATTCTCTCTTCGCTTGCGGCCATCCTTTCGCTAACCATATTATTGCAAACCTGGAAACCCCCCTCGATTTGGCGATTTCCCGGTGAACCCGCCGCAAAATCAAAAACAGCTGTTTTACCAACCTATTCTACAGCAGAACTCGTGACTGCCTGGGCTCCTTTTATCATTCTGACTGTAATGGTTATTTTATGGGGACTGAAACCAGTTAAGGCACTCCTGGATATACCTACGATATCGATTTATGTGCCTGGCTTACATAAAGTGGTTACACAAGTTGCGCCTATCGCCAAAGTACCTACTGCTATGACTGCAGTATACAAAATTAACTGGCTTAGCGCTGCCGGTACAGCGCTATTTATCGCCAGCATACTATCAGCCGTGATACTGAAGGTAGGTCCGGGACAATTCTTCGGCATCCTTGGGAAAACCTTCCGCCAATTAACCAAACCGCTAATTACCATTCCTGCGGTACTCGGTCTGGCCTATATTATGAATTACTCGGGTATGAGTTCAAGTTTGGGTCTGTTTCTGGCAGGCTCAGGGACATTTTTTCCCTTCTTCTCGGCCTGGCTTGGTTGGCTAGGTGTGTTTCTTACCGGGTCAGATACCTCTGCCAATGCTCTGTTTGGCAACCTGCAGTCAGTTACCGCCCAACAGGTCGGCGTTGACCCCATTTTAACCGTCGCCGCTAACTCATCAGGTGGCGTTACCGGCAAAATGATTTCTCCGCAAAGTATTGCCGTTGCCACTGCCGCTACCGGCCTTGTCGGCAAAGAAGGAGATTTATTCAGCTTTACTGTCATGCACTCTATCGTCTTGGCAGTTATTGTGGGAATCATGACCTATCTGCAGGCCTATGTATTATCCTGGATGATTCCCTGACAACAAAGCAAACGTAAAAGCAGGTCTGACCTCATCCATAGGCCAGACCTGCTTTGCTAATTCAAAGCACTTTATATATCTAATTATACCCGAAACTTGCTGACAGCTGTTTGGAGATCTTGTGCCAACTTCGCTAGTGCTTCACTGGCAGAAGCAATTTCCTCCATCGACGCCGATTGTTCCTGCGTGGCGGCCGATACGGTCTGAGCTTCTCCGGTAGCGGTGCGGCTAATTTCTTCTATCTTATTAACTGAACTTACGATTTGCTGACTACCTGTTGCCATTTGCCCAATGGCTTCCGATATTTCCTTGATTTGCTCAGATACCAGGGTTATTAAACCTACAATCTCCCTGAAGGCTTGGCTTGCCGAATTTACTACCTCGGCACCCCGTTTTACTTCGCGAGTTCCATCATTCATAGCAATAACAGCTTGGTCGGTATCACTTTGAATCTCTGTGATTAAACCGGCAATTTCTTTAGCCGCATCCTGGGATTGCTCGGCTAGCTTGCGCACTTCCTCGGCAACTACCGCAAAACCACGCCCCTGTTCTCCTGCCCGCGCAGCTTCAATAGCCGCATTAAGTGCCAAGAGATTGGTTTGCCCGGCAATACCGGCAATAGCATCGACGATTTGCCCAATTTCTTTTGAACGATCTCCAAGCTTAGCCACAACCGTAGCCGAAGTATTGACTGTTTTTTCAATAGAATTCATTTGCTCAATGGCTTGTATTGCCGAACGATCGCCTTCTCTAGCCTTACCGGCAGCCTCGGCTGACTGTCTGGCTACTTCACTGGCATTGGCGGCAACCTGCTTGGTAGTCACCGCTATTTGCTCAACTACGGCCGAAGCATCATGAACAGTAGTAAGCTGTTCTTCTGCCCCTCTGGCTACATCGGTAATCGAACCGGCCACTTGATTAGCAGCCTGCGAAGATTGCTCTGCACTCGCAGTAAGCTCCTCACAGGAGGCGGCCAGCTGCTCAGCATTGGTAGTAATATGCCGTATCAGGACTTTTAGCTGATTTGTCATGATATTAAAGGCTTCTGACAGCTGACCAATCTCGTCCCTGCTTTCAACTGCCAGGCTTTGCGTTAAATCCCCGGCGGCCACGGCCTGGGTATTTTCCACTAACCGGGCAAGTGGTCTGGTAATAGACCGGGCAACGGCAAGCGCTGCAATAATGACCACTATAATTGCGACAAGCACCATGGCACCTGACAGCATTAAGTTGGCTCGTGCACTGGCAAGAGCTTCCTTTTCCGGTACCTGCACCACAACGCCCCAGCTTGTCCGGGGAACATAGGCAAAACCGGCAAGTTTAGTTTGCCCCTCGAATTCATAGGTGGCATTACCGACATTTTTAGCTATGGCTTTCTGCACAGGCAGTAACTGTTTCATATCAGCCTGATTATCCACTAATTCCTTGATAGGATGGGCGATAACTTTGCCTAAATTGTCTGTGACAAAGGCATAACCAGTCTCGCCTGATTTGACGGCAATTGTTTTGTTTACCAGTTCAGCTAGGTCAAGATTAGCAAAAATCGCCCCAACAAGCGCACCCTGCGCATCTTTAATTGGTAGACAAATAAAAATTCCAGGTTTGCCGGTAGCTTTTGAAATAAGCACTTCACTAATTACTTCCTGCTCACCTTTCATAACGCCCTGAAAATAAGCCCGGTCGGCAACACTGATTAAATTGCCGGCATCCCGGGCAATCTGCTTTCCATTAGGTGCCACGGTAACAACAGTGGAAAAATCATCATATTGTTGCTTTACAACTTTCAGTAAAGGCACCTGTAGCTCCGGATTCATACTTTGAATCTGGGGCATCTTACTTACTGTCTTAAGTACACCAACCCGTGCATCGATCATACTCTCAATATCGTCAGCAAGGGTAGCAGCAAGTTGTTGATTCTCTTTATTGGCACTAAGAACATCATTCCGATAAGATAGATACCCACTAACACTACTCAGTATAAGTAACGGCACGAGACTAATTAGAGCAAAAAACAGGAGCAACTTACTTCTTAGACTTGTAAACGAAAATTTTTCTGCCATCTTAAGACCTCCAACATTTTCATTTGCGAGTACATAGCAGAACTATTACGAAACCATTAGGCTAAGCAACAATTATGTGTACTACTACCAGAGCCTGTACAGCAAACTAAAACTGTACCGGCTAAAATCCAACATATAAGCAATGAAATATATTATCTTATTTCTATTAATTAACTTCTATTCCTCCACAATATTATTAAAATCTTTCTTTTTCTACATAATTCTCCCTATCATGCTACTTCTAACCTCCAAAAGCGCCAGAATGCACCACAATTCAACTTAGTATTTTCCTATTTACATTTTACCACATATTGTATATATATCAAACAATATCCAATAAAGTATATTAATTCTAAAACGTTTATAACATTATCCCATCAGGTACCTATATGGAATATTGTCTAATAATTATACTAAATTGCTATTACCGTTTTTAAGGGGGTTCCGATTCAACACCTACAAAAATCAGCAAATAAAAGCAGGATTTTAGTTTATTTTGTAGTAATTATTTAAATAGAAAAAATTGCCGGGAATAAAGATTCCCGGCAGGTAGCCCCAATGGCTTACATAAAATACAAAAATAAGTGAGGGATATTGGTATGAAATCACTACAAGGTACTAAAACTGCAGAGAATTTAATGAAGGCTTTCGCCGGAGAATCCCAAGCAAGAATGCGCTACACCTATTATGCTTCTGCTGCGAAAAAAGAAGGCTATGTGCAAATCTCCAACCTATTTACCGAAACAGCTGATAATGAAAAGGAACATGCCAAACGCTTCTACAAGTTTCTTTTAGAGTGCCTAAGCGGCCAAACCGTCAATATCCAAGCCGACTTTCCAGTTGCCTTAGGTGATACCAAAGCCAATTTACTAGCAGCTGCCAACGGAGAAAATGAAGAATGGTCTGATCTGTATCCCCATTTCGCTAATGTTGCCGACCAAGAGGGCTTTGAAACAGTTGCCACTGTTTTCCGCAAAATCGCCGAAGTGGAAAAACATCATGAAGCTCGCTACAGAAAACTATATAACAATATCGTCAACAATACCGTGGTTAAAAAGGCCACTACTGTCGAATGGAAATGTAATAACTGTGGTTATCTTCACACCGGCGACCAAGCTCCTGATCTCTGCCCGGCTTGCGCCCATCCGCAAGGCTACTTCGAGGTATTTGTAGAGACCTATTAATTATTTTTCAAAAATAAAGCAAGCCGGAGCCCAAATGATCGGGCTGCGGCTTGCATTATTTTCTATTATTTTAAAAACGTTCAGGTAACACTTCCAGCCAATAGCCGTCAGGATCGGAAATAAAGTAGATCCCCATCTCCTTGTTTTCATAGCAGATGCAACCCATCGCCTTATGATGGTTGTAGGCTTTTTCAAAATCGCTGGTGGTAAAAGCCAGGTGAAACTCATTTTCTCCCAAATTATACTTTTCTTTACGCTCCTTAAGCCAGGTCAGTTCCAACTTGTGTGGAGTCTGGCCATCTCCCAGATATACAATAGTAAAACTTGGCTTCTCAATCCGCCTGGTTTCGGTAAGCTCTAAGGCCTCTTTATAAAAGTCCATGCTTTTTTCCAGATCAAGCACATTAATATTATTGTGGGCAAATTTAAAATCCATGTCAATTGCTCCTTTACTTATCCAAATTTTATTCTTACCTGGTTTTCTCGCCGCTCTGCCACATCTTCTTCAGAAAAGTCTGAATATCCCGGCGTAGTACCACACCATGACCTGTACAGAAGAACTCAGGCTCAAAGTCAAGCAGCCGGCTCAGACCCAGCATAAACTTGTCAAAACCCGGCTCGCTAACCGCCGCCTGTCCCGCTACATAGTCACACGAACCGCGCTTAATACGTTCACTGTCCGCAACTAGTTCGCCACCCGGAAGGCTTTCGCCAAAATAACAAAAAAAATCGCCAACAAACAACGCCTTGGATAGCTGATCATAAATAGCTACCGAACCCGGTGAGTGCGTGTTTACATGTACTACTTCCAGGCCGTGAATTCCATCTGCTGAGAATGTAAAATTTTTAGCCTCCGGCGCAAAGGGAATAACCTGAGCTGCTAGTGGCTCAGTTAACATAGATAAATCAGCATCGTGTACAAATTTTTGGGCATATGTAAACTGAGCTACTCCTTCAAAATGATCGCGATGTCCATGGGTCAATAGCACATGGGTAACTCTTTCTGGAGTAACATCAATTTCAGCCAGAGCCTTGACAATGGATGGCTGATATACTTGCAACCCGGCATCAATTAAGATGGTTTGCCCGTCCCGTTGCAATACATAAAGATTGGTGTAGGACGTAACGTCCCAGGTCTGGGTATCTTCAATGGCTATTACGTGGGCTCCGGTGGTTAATTCCGACAATAGATAGTTCATTTTTCACCATCCATATCTTTATACCTATTATATTACTATATTTTGGGAGGGCGAGCAACAGACCATGTTTGTGACCAATTAGCCTCACTGTCACGACCTAGATTGGAAACAACGTTTTAAATATACTTCCCACTCCCAACGTTGAAACTACTTCCATTTCTCCTTGATGTCTTTCAACAATGCTGAGACTGATAGCAAGTCCTAAACCAGTATTACCTACTTTGGTAGTGTAAAATGGGTCAAAGATTTGTTTTCTTTGCTCTGGCGGGATCCCTCCGCCTTCATCTTGAACATACAAAATAACTCTACCTGATTTCCTAACCGTGCCGATAGTTAATCTGCCGTTAGCGCGCATGGCTTCTATTCCGTTTCGGGTCAAATTTAGCACCATTTGTTCTATCTCTTGTGCATGTAAGTCCAGCATAGGTAAATTACTGCCTAGCCGCAGTTCAGTTATAATACCGTTCTGGCCAGCAGCACGCTGAACAGCCGGATAAATTCTTTCAAGTATATTGTTAAGATTTTCCGGTCTTTTTTTAATTGCTTTGTTTTGTGCCAATGATATAATATTGGTTACTAATAATTCAATTTGGTGCAATTCCTCAAATATTATGCCCAACGATTCATCAGTGCCGTGTACAGACTTTTTCTCCTGCAATTGCAAATATCCCTTAATAACCGTCAACGGATTCCTTATTTCGTGAGCCACCCCAATAGCAATTTGACTAATTAAAGCTCGTCGAGAACTCTTTGCTAACTCGACATCGTTTTCCTTCTGATCAATACCCTCCAACTAAAACGCCCCCTTAGATAAGACTATTCTTATTCTAGTGTCTTTTTGACACTTTATTCGTCGGTTGTTGCTCATTTTCCTTCCAGGAAATGTCTTATAGACACAACAATTGAAACCCGGGGCATAAGCACGTTATCGTAAGTACTAAGGAGTGTGGCTTATGGAAACCCTCGGAGATAAAATTAAACTACTACGAAATAAGTTAACCCAAGAGGAATTAGCTGCCTTGCTCAACGTAGATCGCTCAACATTGGCCTCCTGGGAAGTTAACCGGCGAGAGCCAGATATAGCAACACTATGCCGTATAGCAACCTTTTTTCAAGTAAGTGTTGATTGGCTTGTCAATCATACGTTTGAAAAGGTTACCTCTCACTCGATAGTGACTCAAGTTCATGAGGAAGCTGGCGAATACCAGACAGCTATTGACAAACCCTGGCTCAGTGTAATTGCTACCGCTCAGGCCTACGGCTTTGATCCAAGCGTCGTTCTTCAACTGCTTGAATTAAATGCAAAAATTGCGTTGTCACTAAAAAGCAACACACGAAAGTAATGTTTCATCTTCACTAAGCTACTTCGTCTTGTTAGTAATTAGTGTTCTTGTAAAATAACAACCCTGTACCTAATTTCGTAGCTTGCAAAAGCGAGGAACTTTTTTTAGAAAAGGTTGCCTCGCTTTAAATTTTTCGCAATTAATCAAGCCATTTCGGAGATTTCCTATCTCCAACCACATTTCGGAAAGATATATTACATATAATGCTCGTATTTTCGCACTTGGGTAATATTCCATCGCAAGCTATTATTCGAAAATTTATGATAAAGTATAATAGGAATACGAAAACTGACTTTTCATTCTTTAGTGATAATTCCCTCCGTGAGCATACCTGCTTGGCACTAGCCAGCAGAAGCTAACAATACACCACAAATACTATAAAGGAGATGACAAAATGCAACATGAACCCTTGTTTAAGCGCTATGGTCTAGCACTGGGTTTCCTTGTCTTACTGGGGATTTTGGCTTTACCAACCCCAACAGACTTACCGACTGCCGGTCACCGAATGCTCGCAATTTTACTGTTTTCCGTAATTGTCTGGATGTCTGACTCCATTTCCTATCCGGTAAGTGCTGCCGTCATTATGAGCTTAATGGCGGTGCTATTAGGGACAGCACCTGATGTAGCCAAACCAGCCGCTCTGCTAGGTACAAGCAAAGCGCTGACAATGGCGCTGGGTGGTTTTAGCAACACAGCGTTTGCTTTAGTTGCCGGGGCCTTATTTCTGGCTGTAGCCATGACTCAAACCGGACTTGATAAACGTATTGCCTTATTTGTATTATCTAAGATTGGCGCTAAAACTAATCGTGTTTTAATCGGAGTAATTCTTGTCGGTTTTATTCTCAGCTTCTTCGTCCCGAGCACAACTGCCCGAGTATCCTGCATGGTTCCAATTGTTATGGGTATCATTACGGCCTTCGGCGTTAACAAAAAAAGCAGCTTTGCTGCCGTAATGATGATTGCCACCGCTCAGGCCGACAGTCTGTGGAATGTAGGTATCAAGACAGCGGCTGCCCAAAATATGATTGCTGTTGGCTTTATCAAATCTCAGTTAGGTGTTGATATTTCCTGGATTGACTGGTTTATTGCCGCTGCTCCCTTCTCAGCCATTATGTCGGCAGTACTCTATTTTGTTCTCATGAAACTCATGCCTCCGGAAACCAACGAAATTGCCGGCGGCAGCGAGACCGTAAAACGCCTGCTTGCCGAGATGGGACCTATGAAACTAGCCGAGAAGAAATTAATGGTTATGTCCTGTACGCTGCTATTTCTGTGGGCAACAGAGAAAGTACTGCACAACTTTGATACCTCGACAACAACTATTGTCGCCATCGCCCTTATGCTGATGCCTGGAATCGGGGTAATGAACTGGAAAGATGCCCAACCTAAAATTAACTGGGGTACCATTATTCTTTTCGGTGTAGGTATCAGCCTTGGCTCGGCACTACTTTCCACTAAAGCCGCAGCCTGGCTGGCGAAAATTATCGTAAGTGCTATTGGTCTCCAAACAATGCCTGCCCTACTTATTCTGGCCGTTCTGGCAGCCTTCCTGATTATTATCCACCTTGGTTTTGCCAGTGCCACAGCTTTGGCCGCAGCCATGATTCCCATTGTTATTTCCATACTTCAAAGTGTTAAAACCCCTGGTATCAACATAATCGGCCTGACAATGATTCTTCAGTATGTTATCAGCTTCGGCTTCATCTTGCCGGTTAATGCCCCGCAAAATATGATTGCCTATGGTACGGAAACCTTTGAAGTAAAAGATTTTATCAAAACCGGTATTCCACTAACCATTATCGCTTACCTGTTGATTCTGCTTATGGGTGCAACCTATTGGAAGTGGCTTGGTTTAGTCTGATACTCCCATATAACCCCAAAAAATCTGCCCGCGTAAAACGCAGGCAGATTTTTCTTTATGCTTACCTTAACCCCATTAGTACTTTTAACTCTTTCACTTTATTCCGGCTGACCGGAATTTCCTCTGCCTTAAAATCGTCCATACGCAGTTGATAAGAGCCATGAAACCAGGGTATTATTTCCAGTACCTTGTCGACATTGATCAAATATTGACGGTGAATCCTGAAAAACTTAGCTTCTGCTAGTATTTTTTCGATTTCATGCATTGGCAAAGTAGCAACATACTCGCCCTCTTTGGTACGGATGAACACATCTTTATATTTGACATAAATAAAAACAATTTCCTGTTTATCAAGCGGTATGATTTTTCCGTCTTTCAAAATGCAAATTTTTGCGGTACATGGTTTCTCGGGAATGTTTGTGCGCTCGATAATGCCCCGGATTTTTTCCAATACTTTACCAAGGCTGGTTTGCGTAACCGGCTTGGTAATATATCCTACTGCCGAGGTTGCAAAGGCTTCCAATGCATGTTCGGGAAAAGCCGTGATAAAAACCAATAGCGGCGGTCGACGCAGTCCGGTCAGTTTCTGCGCCAATTCCAGTCCTGAGATTCCCGGCATCTGTATATCGAGAAAAACCAAATCACAGGCCGATTGGCTAATATAAGCCAGCGCATCAAACGCATTGGAAAATTTGGCATTAACTTCGATGTCAGGTTGCTTTTTTAAGAGATATTCCAATTCGTCGCAAAGGAGTTCTTCATCATCAACAATAATGGCGTTCATTTTCATAACTGTCTACCTCCCTTGTGTAAGGTATCCGAATAATTGCCGTTGTGCCGCAATTGAGCTGACTTTCAAGCATTAGACCGTACTGCTCGCCATAGAAGCCTTTCAAGCGCAGGTGAACATTTTGCACTCCTATTCCTTCCGCACCGGAGGAAAAAAGCTGGGCCAATTTGGCCGATTCCAGGCCAATACCGTTATCAATAACTGAAATCTGCACACTATCTGCTTCCTTGCCTGCTTTAATCATAAGCTTGCCTTGCGTCAGTTTTGGGAAAAGGCCATGTTGCACAGCATTTTCTACTAGGGGTTGTATGGACAAAACCGGAATCCGGGTTTTTAAAACAGAGTCATCTATATCCATTTCTATCGATAACCGCGAACCGAAGCGGGTTTTGGCAATTTCTAGGTAAGACCTAACTTTTTCTAGTTCTTCTTCAATTGTGACAAAATCGCCATGCTTGGCAAAACTGTATTTCAGAATAATTGACAGATGTTCAATCAAGTCCCGCGCCGTTTCCGGTTTGGTACGGCACAGTGACATAATAATACTTAGCGTGTTAAACAAAAAATGAGGCTTCATTTGCGCTCTGAGCGCTTTTAATTCTGCCTTTTCCCGCATCTTTTTCTGCTCATCAATTTCTGCCAGTTCAATCTGCACCGATAAAAGCTGAGCTATACCACGGGCAAGTTCAATATCCATTTCGTTAACTTCACCTGTTTGCATACGGGACAATTTAATTGTGCCCACAACTACTCCCTGAGCCAACAGCGGCGCAACAACCCCAGAACGCAACGGACAATCAGGCACAGGGCAGCCCCGCTCTTCATGCGAATGAATAACCGTGAGAACGCCATCCGTATTCACCCGCTTAGTTGACTGCGTAAGAATGGGCTCACCGATCCGGTGATGATCCGAACCCTTACCGACAAACCCCAGCACCTTTTCTCTATCGGTAATAGAAACAGCATCGGCTTTAGTTAGCTCATAAATAATTTTCGCTGTTTCGGTTGCCGACTGGGTGTTTAAACCGTGGCGAAGGTGCGGCAATGTCTTACTGGCAATTTCCAGGGCGAGTTCGGCAGCTCTGGCACTATGGGATTCCTGTTGGCTCTGAATGTCTTTGATGATAAACATGAAGGCAACCGTTCCAAGTACCGAAACAAGTGTTGTTGGAATAGCAATCGCCTTTTCCAGGGCAATGGCAGCTTCAAAAGGTTTTGCGAAAGCCAGCACCATCGCTTTTTGCACCAACTCGGCAATGAGCGCGATAGCTCCAGCCGTTTTCCATGTCATATTGTTAAGGCCAATCCTCTGCCGGACCATTCCTGCAAACAAGCCACCTAGCGCCGTGGCTACGCCGCAGGTTTCGGCAGTAAAGCCACCCACCAGATAGCGATGTAAACCACTTATTGTTCCCACACTTAAGCCTACAATTGGACCGCCCATAATCCCGCTCATCAAAGTGCCAATTAGCCTGGTATTTGCCAATGCCCCTTCAATAGGAATTCCGTTGTAAGTTCCTAGAATAGACAATATCGAAAAAATGACTGTTAAGGCCAGCCAATGTCTCCTATTCATTGGTTGATTTACACAATTGGCAATAAACGAGCTGCGCCCGATTAGATAGGCAACTAATGCAATTAAAGCCATATCTCCCAGTAAATTTAAAATAATGCCAAAGTTTACACCAGCCATATAAGCCTCCCAAGGATACTACTATTCTTTTTGTCGAATTTTACCGTTTTGAGCCTTACATAGTTCAGAATACCGTAAAACTGTAAAAAACTCAAATACAAAATCGCGCAACAAAAGGTCTCCAACTCTACCTTTGCGGTAAAACTGGAGACCTACTTTTTCTTTATCATAAGCCCTGGCCTCAGCTTTCCTATTCAAACAAGCATACCCGCGCTTTTCTCTCTTAGTAGCTCAAACAAACCTGCGGAAACTTGCGTTGTTTTGATAAATACAATCTGACATCTTCCTCACTGACTGTCTCTGCAAAGGTCAGATGGTCTTTCGGGAAAAAACAGAGACTTATCGTGCCTGACGGTAGGACTGTTGCATGCTTTAGTGCAAAAGGCCGCCGGCACTCTTCCAATACACGGTTTGCCACCACAACGGCGAAGGTTTTAGTTTTGACACCAGGCAATATCAAGGCAAATGTTTCCTCGCTGATGCGGGCAACCGTATCACTTTGTCGGAGACAACCTACTGTCCGTCTGGCTAGCTCTTGTAACAATTCATCGCCAGCCTCCTGCCCGTAGCTATCGACAACCACCTCCAAGTTTTCCACGTTAAACAGCGCAACCGCCAATTGCTCGCGACTTCTCTTGGCCTGCAATATCGCTAACATAAGCCTGTCCTCCAGCACACGCTGGCTGGATAAGCCAGTAAGCGGATCATAATAAGCCTTATGCTGCTGTTTTTCCTCGTGTTCCTTCTGCCGGGTAATGTCGAAAATCAGTATGGCAATATGATCTTCTAGCGGACAAAATACTGAAATCTTAAACCATCGGCGCATTATCTCCGACTGTTTTTCATAGTTCCTAGGCATTCCGTCTTTTGCTGTTGCAGCCAATAGGGCGAACCAGTCAATTCCCATATAAGCTCCACCAATAAACGTATCAGCGAGCTCCCTGTTGACGACTTCTGCTTGGGTAACACCCATTTGCATTTCAAACGCAGAATTAACTTCAAGAAATACATATCCTACCGGATTTGTGTTGTAATCTTTAATAACTTTACAAAGAGCATAACTGGTATTCATATTTTCAAGTAAGGCCCGGTATTTTACCTCAGTCCGATTGATAACCGCTCCTGAACAGGGAAGCCTGTCCACATTCACCAATTCAACTAAGCCTACTCCCATAACGTTACCTCCTTCGTTCACGCAAGCTAGCGGAATAGTAAAGTTCGGCTGCATCCTGGGTTTTCCTGGCACAATACCTTTCTATTATAATACCATATTTCAGAAAATTGTAACATCTCTTATTTGTGAATTGGTCAAAAAAACCTCCCGCTGTGCACTTTGCAGCAACGGGAGTCCCAATCATTAGCAAGCCTTATCCCTTTGGCTTATGTGGTAATATCTGCGGCCCAGGTTGCAATACAACTTCCCGGTCTGTCATAACTTTGACGGTAATCCCCAGCACTACTGACACATTGAAGTGACGGGCGCAGCAACAGTGTTTGTGCGGCTTACAATTAGGCTTACATTTATGCTGAAATTTATGTTTTTTAAACGGCTTTTGTTTATGATGATACTCCTCATCGCAGTCATACTCGCAGTCGCAGTCATCATTATCATATTCCTCACAGGAATCATACTCGTCATCCTGGCAGTCATCGTGGTCATGGTACTTTTTCTTATGGCCACGCCAGTGCTTCTCAATATCATAATCAACAAATTCAACTACGACAGCGGCATCTGCCTCCATGCCCGGCCGCGCCCCTCTAATATCTGCATAGGCGGTAAAGCGGACAGGCCAGACCTCTACCGCATGCACCGGCTGTCTTGGTCTGCAAGCAACATACAGGGCTTTAACCTCAAATTCACCCCTAACAATAACCTTGTTCGGGATAACGTCAACACTAGTAATACACAACTTTTTGACAAATACATCAACAATTTGCTCTATACCCGGCTTGTGCCGTGGCAACTGTACATGTACGTCAACAGATTTCTGCACCTGTCTTGCACCCAGCACCTGTTGAACTACGATAGCTTTCGGGCCATACCCTAAGGTACATTTCCCAGGCATTTCCCAAGGCTCTATGTGTGTCATGGTTACCCTCCTTTCGCATCTCCTTATAACATATATATGCAAAAGCGCGAAAGAAGGCGCTAGTCATGATCCATACTATGATTATTTGCTCGTAGTTCCTACTTCCGGATACTGAGGCTAGTTAGTATCCTGTATTGCCAGAGCTAAGGGCAAACCCATGTGTCAGGACACAGGACTTGCTGTTGTCTTTGTCGAATTAGGACAACAACTCCAGATGGAAGGATTCATACGAATGAGGTGAAGAATGCTTAACTTTGATGTACTTATTATCGGCAGCGGCGGCGCAGGCATGCGGGCTGCGATAGAAGCCGTCCGCCAACAAGGCTTGTCTGTAGGCCTGATGACCAAACTGTTCCCCACCCGTTCAGCAACCGGCTGTGCCCAGGGTGGCATCAACGGCTCGCTTCAGAATGCTGATCCTAACGATTCGATTGAAAAACATATCTTTGATACGGTAAAAGGCAGCGACTACCTAGGTGACCAGGATGCCATTGAACACTTTGTCACGGCGATGCCTGATGCCATCCGCGAATTAGACTATTTCGGCGTACCTTTCTCCCGGGATAGCGGAGGACGCATTGCTCAGCGCAACTTTGGCGGCGCATCCTCGCCCCGCACCTGTTTTTCGGCTGATGTAACAGGTCATGTCATTTTGCATGCCTTATATGAGCAATGTTTGAAACATGGCGTAACAATGCTAACCGACTGGTATTTGCTGCAGCTTGTCACTGATGAGGACAAGCTGTGCGGCGTGGTTGCCTATGATTTAAAGGGCGGCCGCATTGTCCCTATTGCCGCCAAAGCCGTTGTTGTGGCGACAGGCGGTGCGGGCCGCATGTACTGGCTGCGCACCACCAATCCGTTTACCTCTACCGGTGACGGTATTGCCGCTTGCTTCGAAGCCGGCATCCCGGTTAAAGACCCGGAGTTTGTTCAGTTCCATCCCACCGGCCTGGCCGGTACCGGCATCCTAATGTCTGAAGCCTCCCGTGGCGAAGGGGGATACTTATTAAATAATAAAGGCGAACGCTTCATGAGCCGTTATGCCCCTGAAAAAATGGAACTGGCTACCCGCGATCTGGTTTCCCAGGCCATTGAGACCGAAATCAAAGAAGGCCGCGGCTTTGGCGAAGGTCTGAGTGCTTATGTCCAGCTTGACCTGCGGCATTTAGGTCGTGAAAAAATCCTGGAACGCCTGCCGCAAATCCGCGAGCTGGCCATTACCTTTGAACAAGTTGATCCTATTAATGAGCCTATTCCTATCCGTCCCAGCTGTCACTATTCCATGGGCGGTATTGACGTTATTGATTTTAAAACCTGCGCCACCGCAGTTGAAGGTGTCTTCGCTGCCGGTGAAGCCGCCTGTATATCCATTCATGGCGCCAACCGCCTTGGCGGCAATTCGCTGGCCGATATTGTAGCTTTTGGCAAATTCGCAGGTTTAGGCGCCGCCAGTTGCGCCAAACAACGCTCCGCTGTGAGTGAGAGCAGTGTTGACCAGGCCGCCCGAGCCTGGGAAGTCAAATTTACTGCCGTTACCTCCCGCAAAACTGGTGTCACCACAGCAGCCATCCGTAACCGCCTCGCTGAAATCATGTGGAACAATGTCGGCGTTTTCCGCACGGCTGAAGAAATGGAAGCAGCCCTTACTGTTGTGGACGGTTTGATATCTGAATACCAAAATGTCATGGTGCCAGACCAAAACAAGCTCTATAACTCGGCCTTTGTCAACTACATTGAGCTTGGCAGCATGCTTACCATTGCCAAAGCCGTAGTTCTGGGCGCCCTGAATCGTAAAGAAAGCCGCGGCAGCCACTGCCGGGCCGATTTCCCCAGCCGTGACGATGACAATTTCCTGAAACACACCCTGATAACCAAAAAAGATGGGGAATACCAGGTAGCTTACCGGCCTGTTGTCATCACCAAATACCCGCCGGCAGAAAGGAAATACTAATGCGTCAGATAACGTATATAATTACACGCTTTGACGGAGTTAAAAGCTTTAAGCAAACCTTTACTTTCCCCCATCAGCCAGGTAAAACCCTGCTCTGGGGCCTTATCACCATCAAAGAAACCCTTGACTCTAGCTTATCCTTCACTGCCGCCTGCCGCGCAGCCGTTTGCGGTGCCTGTGCCATCCGGGTCAACGGTCAGGCTTTTTTGGCCTGCGAAACCCCGCTTGATAGTATCTTAGACCGGTTTGGCGACAGCCTTACCGTCGAACCTCTTCAAAACTTTCCGGTCATTCGGGACTTGGTGGTAAACTGGGAACCCAAGGCCGAGCGTCTGGCTGCCACCAACACCTGGCTCAAGCCCCAGGACAAGTTTTCGGCCAAAGAGGGCTGCAGACAATCAGTGGCCGATTTCAAAAAAATCACCCCCCAGATCAACTGTATCTTATGCGGCGCCTGTGCCTCCGAATGTTCCAAGCTCAGCGCCAACAGCGAGGATTTTTTGGAGCCCTTCACCTACTCCAAGGTGTGGAAATTTGTGGCCGACAGCCGTGACAAAGATGCCACTGCTCGGGTTAAAGCCATTGTCGACAAAGGCCTGTGGAAATGCCTCCACTGTGTGGAATGTGTCACCAAATGCCCCAAAGGCCTGGCTCCCGGCGAAGATATTGCCCGTTTGCGCCAATTGTCCATTAAAATGGGCTATACCGACAATCCTGGTGCCCGTCATGCGCGCGCCTTCCTGCAGGATATCGAAGATACTGGCCGTCTGAATGAAACTAAATTGTCGGTAAGAACCATCGGCATGCTTGGTTCGATTGGCAAACTGCCCTTTGCCCTCAGACTTTTACGTCGCGGCAAACTCAACCCGCTTCATGCCCCCGACAAAGTCAAAGGCCATGAACAAATTAAGGCTATCCTGAAAGCAGTAAGGGAGAGTGAACAATAATGAAATATGCTTTTTTCCCTGGCTGTGTTCTTGAGGGAGCGGCCAAAGAAAACTATATTGCTACAACCGCTATAGCCAAAGCTCTGGGAATTGAGCTTGTCGAAATTCCCGGCTGGACCTGCTGCGGCGCCTCTCATGTCCAGGACGTTGATGATCTGGCAGCCACCGCCATTAACGCCCGCAACATTGCTCTTGCCGAGCAATTGAATATGCCGCTCTTAACAGTCTGCAACACCTGCACCCTGATGCTACGCAAAGCCAAGGCCAAATTAGACGACGGCCAAAAAGAAAAGGTCAACGGTATTTTAGCCAAAGCTGGCCTCACCTATCAGGGCACCAGCGAGATCACCCACCTGCTGTGGGTACTCTTAAAAGACTACGGTCTTGACAAACTTGAGGCTGCTGTTAAGCGCCCACTCAAAAACCTCAAAGTAGCCGGTTATTACGGCTGTCATATTCTTCGCCCGCCGGCTCTTATGGATTTTGAGGATTACGCCAACCCGCAGTCACTGGAAAAGCTTATTACCGCCCTTGGCGCTCAGCCTGTGGAATTTGACCATAGACTCAAGTGCTGCGGCTTCCATGCCACCTACACAGCAGAACAAGATATGATTGCCATAACAGGTCAAACCAATCAAAGCGCGGTAAACGCGGGCGCTGACTGTATGGTAACCCCCTGCCCGCTCTGTCAGATGTCACTCGACATGAACCAGCCGGAAGGTCAGACTGCAGTGGGCTGCCACCAGGAAATCCCGGTGCTCCATCTAGCGCAGGTAGTGGGACTGGCACTTGGTCTCACGCCCGAGCAACTTGGTCTCAACAGACACATAGCCGGCCGGGAAATAATCCAGGCCAAAACAAGTCAAAGATAGTAACCAAAATATCAAAGAAGCGTTCATCATCCAGGGCAAAGGATGCTGAACGCTTCAATATATTAGCTGGCATTTTCTTAGTCTACCAAGCCAAGTCTTTTCTTATTTTGCCGCTGTAAAACCGGCTCTGGTGACAGGTGCTTCCTGGGTCTCGGTTTTATTTTTCAGGGTCAGCATAAGCACACCGGCTACCAACAGCGAACAGGCCAAATACACCCAAGAGCCGACAAACGAACCTGTCGCATCCTTGACAAAGCCGGTAACATAGGGGCCAATAAACCCGCCAATATTGCCGCAGGAATTGATAAGGCCGATAGCTCCGGCTGCTGCCGGTCCTGAAAGAAACGTTGTCGGATACGACCACCACACGCCAAAAGGAGCAAAGGTACCGATTGCCGCCAAAGTCAGAAAAAAGAAGCTAATAACCGGATCTGTCATAAACACGCCTACGCCTAGGCCAATAGCACCGATAAACATCCCGATGGCGCCATGCCAGCGTTTTTCATTATGTTTAGAAGACGAATGGCCGATATATAGCATAACCACTAGCGATATGGCCATGGGAATAACAACAAGCCAGCCAATCTTCATATTTGACCATCCAGATACGCTCTTCAGCACCTGCGGCATCCAGTAATTAAAGCCCCAGAAGCCAGTTATCCAGCAAAAATAAGCCAGACATAATTTTAGTACTTCTTTATCCTTAAAGGCTTCCATAACTGTGTAGCGCTTCACTGCAGTTTTCATCGCAACTTCATCTTCATATTGTTTCTGGAGAAAATCCCGTTCCTCTTGATTCAGCCATTTGGCATCTTTCGGCCAGTCAGCCATCCAATACACAATAATAATACCAAAAACAACTGCCGGAATGGCTTCCAAAATAAACAGGGTCTGCCAACCTTTCATACCAAATACAGATACTTCAAGCAGTGTTCCGGCTAGTGGTGCCCCAATGATCGCCGATATTTGCAGCGAAGTCAGTAAGATAGCAATTGCTCGTGCCCTGTCGGCAGCGTTGAACCACCGGGGAATACAGGAAGCATAAATAACCGGATACAAACTGGCTTCAGCGGCTCCCAGCAAAAAGCGGTACAAATAAAATTCCCAGGTTGTTGTCATAAAAGCCATTAAGCCACATACCACACCCCACGAAATCATAATGCGCGCCAACCAAAAGCGCGGGCTATACTTCTCGGCAATCAGTGCACCGGGAATTTCAAACAATACATATCCGGCAAAAAAGATGCCTGCCCCTAAACCAAAAATCTGTGCGGTAAAGCCCAAATCCTTATTCATAGTCAAAGCGGCATAGCCCACATTGACTCTGTCCAGGTATGCAATTACAGAAATTATAAATAATGGCAATACGAGATTTAAATAAGCCTTGCGTTTTGCGCTGGCCGCGATTGTAGATTCTACCACACTATCCATCCTCTCCTACAACTTCTCCCCACAATCAAACCGTATACTACTTTAGCCTTCCAGGCCTCTACCTGCTTGCCCGCTTTGCCTCCCCTCAAACTGTTTGCCGCCACTGCGGCTTTGCATATAGCATATTGTATACATTGCAATATGCTATGCGACTACCTGCTAGAAAAAATATGGAAATTATTTCATTTACATTATTCATATTATTTGAATTTTTGTTCTCTGTCAATAGACCCATCTGTAAAGTTGTTCAAATTTCATTTGCATGTTTGAATCCCTTGTTACTAAAACGCCAATTTCCTCCTTTGATCGAAGACATTGCCTTTCCGTTCTTTTCATCGGAATACGAGCAGGTTAGTTAAACACGCGCTTTCAGAACTAAAGTAACCTACAAATTAAAAGGCAGTCAGAAGCTCTTGGCAAAACTTCTGACCGCCTTTAATTACGCTATCAATAATTCCTTTTCGCCATTTCATAGACAGCCTTCACGCTGTCAAGGCGCATATTCTCAAATAGTCCGCTGCTTGTACCAAAAATCAAACCGCTAGGGCTGCTAGCATCTGTTACAACCCGCCGAACTGCCTGCTCAAGTTCAGGCAAACTGCGAGGTTCGATTAATTCTGCCGGATCTAAGTTGCCCCACAAACATAATTTGTGTCCAACCTGTTTTTTTACTTCGCCAATGTCCATCCCTGCTAATGCCTCAATGCACTGCAATCCGTCAAACCCGGCGTCAACAATATCGTCAAGCACCATAGTCAGCTTGCCGTCAGAATGAAAGAACACCGGCAAACCCAAACCGTGGGCATACGCAACTTGTTCGGCCAGCGAAGGAAACACGGTGTCCCGCAAAAGCGCGGGGCGGGCAATCGTACCGTGATTAAAAGCAATATCGTCTGCCAGCAGGATACCGTTTACTCCGCTAGCACACAATTGCGTCATAAGCTCTTTATTCAGTATTTCAATACTAGTCACCAACTCACAAAACTCCGGAGTTTTGCGTGCCATTTGCATCAGCATCTGTTCAAACCCAAGGAGTCTGCCAGCCCAACCCACTGGTCCATCCAGTACGGCAAAGGTGAATAACTTGGTATTCACCCAGTCCTTTACATCGTTAAATACAACATCCTTAGCACAGGGAATGCTTTGTAGACCGTTGTCACAGGCCGGATGTAAACATATTGCATCAAGATCCAGTTCATCAACAAACGCCTTTCGCTGCGTAAACCCGAGAACCTCCTGCGTAAACATGGTTTGTATCAGTTTATCGTTAATAACAAGTTCGCCACACGGCACCTGATCGACAGGTAGACGTTTGATGGCTTGTTCAACTCTAGTCCTATGCTCCATAATTCCTCCGATACTTGCGTCTTATAGTAAAACTCTGCAAATAGATAGTCTATTTTTATTCTACATCATAAAACTATTTCCTTCCTTGATCTCTAGGAAAGCCCCACAAATTAGCCCTGAGACAGCCGCCCGCACATCTGTTGTAAAAATTAAAATAATATGTTGACTGTCGCATTTTTCAATGTTATAATATTAAATTCATTTGATTTTCTACTTGAAATGTGGTATACTTAGTAACATCGCGACTAGGGGGTGACTTCATGTTTCAAGTTGGTGATAAAATTTTTTATCCGATGCATGGTGGAGGTATTATCGAAAAGATCGAGGAAAAGGAGATCTTCGGGCAAACACAACTGTATTATGTTGTAAACATACCTCATAGAAACATGCAGGTAATGCTCCCATTTGATAAGACAGAACAACTAGGGATGCGTCCGATTGTAGGTCCTGACCAACTGGATGACGTGCTGAGTTCTTTCCACACTGGTGAATCAGACTCAACGCCAATGAATGATACACAAAGACAGCGGCTAAATATGAGTAAGATAAAAACAGGCGATATTTACGAAGAAGTCGCAGTCATCCGGGACTTACTCAGAATCAAAAATAAGCGCAAGTTGGGAATGGCTGACAAAAACATGCTTGATAACGCCCGGCAAATTTTGATCAGCGAAGTAGTATTGGTAAAAGACATTCCCCACGAGCAAGCCACTCATTTGTTAGACCAGCTATGGGATCTATCTTAAGTAACAGACCCGGCAATAGCTGACCCCCCCAAGCCGTTTGGCTTGGGGGGATTTTATTTTTCACTATCAATTATTTATATATAATCCAGTTGTCTATTAGTGTACCGCTTTGCTTATATGTTCTCACCGCGATTGCCGTCTTCTCCACTTGTACAGTCAAATAATTAGGTTCGTCCTTCGGATCATAGAAAAACTCATGCCAGCCTTTAGCTAATAAATTCCGGTATGTTTTTGTACCACTCCGGCCAGTGGCAACATAGATGGTTCCCTGCTGCGAACTATCTGTTACCATCCCCCCATAAACCGGATATGTGCGGGCGTAGGCGTGGTCATGACCGGTAAAAACCAGATCAACGTGGTATTTATCGAAAATCGGACCAAATGCCTTACGAATATTGAGTTCGCCGTCCTCCGCCTTGTTATTGTATAGCGGGCGATGGCTAAACGCAATTTTCCATTTTTTCCGGGTGCTTTGCAAATCTCTTTCCAGCCAGACCTTTTGCCGTTCCAGCATGTCAGGCACAAATCCGCGTTGCTCGCCTTCCTGACTATCCAGCATAACAAAATGGACATCGCCATAATCAAAAGAATACACCTGCCCCTTCAGGCCGTCAGGGCCATTTAGCGGCAATTTTAATTGTGCGGTAAATAATACCGGCATGGAGAAGTAGCGCTCTGGCGTATACGACTCATGGTTTCCAGTGACAGGCATGACCGGGATAGTATCTACAACCCCCTGTGCGGCACTTAACCAGCTGTTCCACTGCGCATAATCCTGACCAACGTCAACCAGATCGCCTACATTGGCGAAGAAAGCGGCATTCGGGTTAGCCTGATAGGCCTGATGCAAGGTAGTCCCCCAGACACCATAATTAACACTCTGCGAATCGCCAAATACCAAAAATGAAAAAGCCTGCGCTGCCGCCGGCGCGGTAGTGAAGTACTGCATCTGACTCCAGCTGTTAGGCCCGCCTGCGCGGTACACATACCGGGTACTTGGCTTAAGCCCGGTTATAGTGGCCGTATGAATAGCCATATCCCCGATGTTGGTATGAATAGCCTCCACCGATGCAGTTATCGTTATCGCACAGTCTGGAAACAATCGCTCGTTTATGGCCTCGGCATACTGCACCTGCCCACTCACCACACCAGCCGCCGTTCGCCAGGTTACCGTCTGCGTAGTTTTGGGATCACCCGACCAGGTCAAAGTAATATGATCGGGCGCAACTGTGGCTCCCAGGGTTATTGATGAAAGAAAAACGGATGAAGAACCCAGCAGTAAGACAATAACAAGGACAAGAATATGTAAAAACAGCTTTGGCTTGCGCATTGACGTTCACCATCCCTCTTATTAAACAGTTACATTCACAATAGCTTATTTCATTATGTTTGGCAAGGCAAAACGAGTTATAATATTACCCAATAGTTTTACTCCCTGTAGTATTTGCGCTGAACAAACCACAGCAAAGCTCAGCCGAATAAAACGGTCAGGCGCCAAGCGTGGGAAAAAGGCCGTACCAGGAGTTAGCAGCAATCCCTGCGCCTCAGCTTCTTTAACAACCTGCTGGGCAGATACCCCTTCCGGCAAAGCCAGCCAACAGGTAAGTCCTCCCCGGGGGCGGTGACAAGTTACAGCAGGGGGTAAAAACTGTTCCATGGCCGCCAGTGTTGTTTGATACCGTTCTAAATAGATACGGCGAATGGCGGCTATATGCCGCTGCCAAATACCTTTTCGCAAATAAAGATCAAAGGCGCGCTGCGTTAAGCCTGATGTGGAAATATCCGAATTGTGTTTGCTGGCCATCACCCTTGTTACCATCGACGGCGGCATTAGTAAAAAGGCCAGCCTGAGACCAGGCATAAATATTTTTGAAAAACTCTTGAGGTAAATTACCCGGTGATCTCGATCCAGTGCCTTTAATGGAGCCAAGGGTACATCAGATACATCGAGTTCACTGATATAGTCATCTTCTAATATCATAGCGTTATACCGCCTGGCAAGACCGATTAACCGGTTTCTTTTGGCAGGTGAGTACGAATAGCCGGTGGGATTTTGGATATTAGCCATTACATAAATTAATTTAGGACGAAACGATCTGATTTTAGCTTCTAATTCCTGAATATTCATTCCGTCGTTTTCCATATTTATTTCGATGATTTTGGCTCCCCGGGAACGAAAGGCTGCAATGGCACCCGGATAGGTAGGATTCTCGGTAAACACATAATCACCATAACTCAATAAAGTCTTGGCGACAATATCAATTCCCTGCTGTGCACCGGAAATAATCTGAACATTATCAGCCTGCGCTTTGATCCCCTGCTCCTTTAGGTAGGCGGCAATAGCCTGCCGCAAGGGTTGAAAACCCTGGCTGTCCTGATAACTAAAGGCATTGCCTTGATCCCTATCCAAAACTTCAATCAGTACATTTTTGAAATCGTCAATTGGCAACAAGTCCGGCGGCGGCATTACAGTGGCAAAATCAAGACAATTCTCCCAAGCAGTCGCCTTGGGCAAAGCCGCTTCGAACTCTGCTTCCAGTGCCGGTGGCTGGTATTCTTGAACATCAGCCACACTTATTTCGGCTACATAACTGCCGCTGCCACTACGGGAAAATATATATCCATTTTGTTCCAAAAGTTTATACGCACTTACCACCGTACCGGGATTAACTTGCAAAAAAGCCGCTAATTTTCGCACAGGCGGCAGCAAATAACCATAGCTTAATTTACCGTTTAAAATAAGCTCACTTAAGGCATCATATAACTGAACATATAATGGTTCCTTAGCGTTCTTAGTTAATTGTATCGATACAAAATCCAAAAATTCCTGACTCATATTGAATTCCTCTTTTGACCCTGCTATAATTACAAAAATTTAGTGCCGACATTAAGTAATTGTATCGGTACAATTATTCTACCACAAATTTCTTTTTACGCAAAGAGGAGGAGCATTTTCATGAAGAATCAATATGAACTTAACAAAAATTTAGCCCAGATGTTAAAAGGTGGCGTCATTATGGATGTTACAAATGCCGAGCAGGCCAAAATTGCTGAAACAGCCGGCGCTGTTGCCGTTATGGCACTTGAGAGAGTACCTGCCGACATCCGCAAAGATGGCGGCGTAGCCCGGATGTCCGATCCAAAAATGATTCGCGAAATTAAAGCCACCGTTACCATACCGGTCATGGCCAAAGCCAGAATCGGCCACTTTGTTGAAGCACAAATCCTGGAAGCTCTGGGTATTGACTATGTTGATGAAAGTGAAGTTTTAACCCCTGCTGATGAAGCCTTCCATATCAACAAACATGATTTCAAAATCCCCTTTGTCTGCGGTGCCCGCAACCTAGGCGAAGCCTTGCGCCGTATTGGCGAAGGTGCGGCTATGATCCGCACCAAAGGCGAAGCCGGTACCGGCAATGTTGTGGAAGCTGTCCGGCATATGCGGACAATGCTTGCCGATATGCGGCGTGTAAAAGCAGCTCCACGGGAAGAATTAATGAGTATCGCCAAAGAAATGAACGCGCCCTACAATCTCATTGAGTATGTTTGGAAGCATGGCAAACTGCCAGTTGTAAACTTCGCCGCAGGTGGCATTGCCACTCCCGCCGATGCCGCCCTCATGATGCAGCTTGGCTGTGATGGGGTGTTTGTCGGTTCCGGTATTTTCAAATCAGGTGATCCTGCCAAACGCGCCAAAGCCATTGTCGAAGCCACTACTCACTACAATAATCCTGAAGTGTTAGCTCGCATCTCTGAAAACCTGGGCGACCCTATGGTGGGTATTGGACTGGACAAACTCGAGCCCGCTGATCGCCTGGCAAGCAGAGGGTGGTAGCCTTGCTCACCATCGGCGTTCTCGCCCTTCAGGGCGCCGTCCAGGAACATTTGGACTGCCTGAATTCGCTTCCCGAGGTAACAGGCATTCCCATAAAAAAAGTCTCTGACCTCGAAGGGATCGACGGACTTATCCTGCCTGGCGGTGAATCCACTGCCATCGGCAAACTACTGCAAGAGTATCAATTATCTTTGCCATTAATTAATAAAATCCGTGACGGCTTACCTGTATGGGGAACCTGCGCAGGCATGATTCTGTTAGCCAAAACCATTGTTGACCAACCCAACTGTCACTTGGGTCTGATGGATATTTCCGTCAGGCGCAATGCCTACGGCAGCCAGCTTGACAGCTTTGTGACCAACGCCCGCATACCGGAAGTCTCTATTTCCCCGCTCCCCTTGGTCTTTATCCGAGCTCCTTATGTGGAAAAAGCCGGTTCATCTGTCAAAATACTGGCCACAGTTGCAGACAAAATCGTCGCTGTCGAGCAAGCTAACATGCTGGCAACTTCTTTTCACCCGGAACTAACCGGTAATCTGGATTTCCACAAATACTTTGTTGCCAAAGTATCCAACAAAAATTAACATTTTCTTAACACAAATTATCTATTACACCTCTCGAAAACTTGTTATATTTAAAAAATAAATATATTTCGGGAGGGACTGCACAAATGCGTGAAACAATCACAATTAACAGAATTACGCGGTGCTCATTTACGGGCAAAGAAGTAGCACAACAGGTTTCAGCCTATATACTTACAAAACAAGAGGCTGAACCTGCCAGCGAACTGTTAACAAAATACTGCAGCGGCGAAAGCAGCTGCAAAAGTCCGGACTGTCAATTCATCATTGGCTTATCCGGAAAACAATACTCCAAAGCCATTGACAGCATTTTTAAGTATACTAGCGACTAATACCTTCCCCTGTTAACCCAGGAAGACAGACTATCTTGTCTCCCCAGGTTTTCTTTTACTGGAAAAACCCAAGATTCCTGTTGCTAGTCTATTTCCAACGTAACCACAGTATACAAATTGATCTTCCGTATGTAATTCATTATTCTTTGCCACAATAATCATCAGGAGGTGATATTGTGGCAAAGAACACTACTAATGACTCCCTGGCTCAAAAGCAGGCTAAGGAACAAAACCGCAACCTCAGAAATAAAAATAGCAGCGGTGATAAACATCTCAATGGCCCTAATCATCCGGCAACATAACAATTGTACAGCTACTCTGTAACATTAAACATTACTGGAGGCATTAACAATGACTAATGGAGATACCGGCGCAACCCAACAACATCTATTTAACAAAAATATTTCTAGTCAAGCTCCAGTCAAATACAATAACCCAGCGACAAGCGGAAAAATCCAAGATAACTTACGCAAGCGCCGCGACCCTAATATTCACTCTTAATTCGACTAGAGCGTGCCATATAAAGCAGACAGCCTTCGTGGGGGAACCCCTTTGAAGGTTAGGTTAGTAGTCTCGGATATATTAGGGGGAAATTGAAGATACTAAATATAGTTTAGTCCCCCTTCACTTAGGCCGCATGGCCTATTTTTTTGTTCCCAACAAGGTTACATCTCTTACCCTAAACCTGCTAGTGCCAGAACTTACTGCTCTTATTACCAACTAGCTAC
>JAEZVB010000099.1 GCA_023443285.1 Bacillota bacterium | reverse complement strand
TAGCAGCACTTTCCTTAGCAGCACTTTCCTTAGCAGCACTTTCCTTAGCAGCACTTTCCTTGATTGTGTCGTCCTTAGCTGTGCTATCTTTAGGAAGGCCATCTTTATTCTGAGTATTTACACTGTCAGATACTTTTGTGGAAACCGAAGTACCCTTATCATCGCTCAGAGCTTTGCCCAAATCACTTTTTTCGAGTGCACTTGTGTCTACTGAGATAGCTGTATTATTAGGTGCAGAAACTCGTGTTATTGCTTTAGCGGGCGTTTCGGTGATAAGTCCCGAGCCTGCAGTAGTTTTTGGCGCTTCGGTAATATTTCCTACGGTAAGTGGCTTATGTTCTTTAAACATATCATCAGTATCAATAAAATCATCATGAGAGGCGTTGGCAGAACCACCCTGTTTTGAATATATTTCAGGTTCATTTCGCCTCCTACCTATTTGAGTAACATCCTGGATTATTCTACTGCCCGGAGCTTTCCCTGTGCTCCCCGGCGTAGAGGTTCCTCCGCCTAATACTGCTCCACCGCCTGGTGTCCCTCCGGGAGGTGTCAAGCCGCCACTGCCGCCTAATCCTGCCAAAGCACCCATTCCGGTAGCAATCAATCCAGGAATAACGACACCCACTACCGCTTCCGTTGTATTAGCTGGGCCGGGAATATTACCCACTGAGCCCACGCCTGCGGTGCTTACGGTTTTACTATGACCGGAGAAATTCTCAGCAGCAGACGTCAAATCTTTAATTGAGCCGCTTGTTACCTCAAATTGGGGCGTAGCATGGACTTGCCCCATTCCTTTTCCCCCGGATTGGGCATTAGCCGACCAGGTTGACGGATCGGAATCCACTACCGTATAGGTACCGGCAGGAATTACAATGTTTGGCGTTACTTCCCAACTAGCATTGGGTACCCCTCCCATGCCTTGAGTGCCCTTTGCTCGCCATGGACCATATAACTTCCCATTTTGGTCCTGCACGGCTATTGTACCTAGAGCTGCTCCTTTACCATTATTCCAGTGATAATTTCTAATGTATGTAAGCAGATGTGGTTTATCTAAAACAAATGTTGTGGGCGCAGTCGGTCCATTCTTAACCCCGGAAATATTGTCGGTATTTGAAACAATTACCGGCTTCTCTAACGGTTTCCCTGTTACAACAGGCGCAGTGGTAAGTACTGCCGGTTTTTGTTCTTGTGTCTTTTTATCTGAAGCTTTTTGTCCGTCCAGCTTGGGTGCCGGGTGTTTTAAAAGACCATTGCGTTCCAATCCGTCTAATAAGGCCTGAGCCCATCTTTTAGCAGTTTGCATATCTGCGGCAGCACTATTGCCGGTTTTATAGATTTCAACTGTCACTAAATAATCAGGCAATTTGATTGTAAGCCCAATACCTTTGCTCATCTGGTATTCCCGTACTTCTCCGCCTTGCATCGATGTAGTTTTTACACCGGTTTGACCGGCTACATCGACTATCCGAGCAAATAGGGCCTTCATTCCCTCATCGTCAACCGGGCCTACAATACTCAAAGCGCCATATCCTGAACCATAATTCCCTACTGCCATGTGCATTTTTATATTAAGTCCAGTTACATCCTCAGTTCCAAAATCATAATTGGGCGAACCGAGATAGGACGCGACCTCGGTTACGACGTCACCAATTCCTGCTGCTATGGCGCTGGGTATTAAGAGGGCAAAAATAATTGAACAAATAGTAATAAAAGATGCTAATTTAGAAAACAAATGTTTATTTCCACAACAAATTTCTTGTTGTAGTAGCGTTCTTAACAACTACATCACCTCCGTTTCCATTCTTTTTAGGGTATTAACCCAACTAACAGCATCCAAAGTGTTGAAATAATAAAGGCTATTACACTAGGCAATATTATGTTTTTTATTCCTTTAGCCCCGACTTTAACTGCTTCCATGCCAGCCGAAGCGCCTGCCGTCATGATGGCCGCCGAAGCGAAAGGCATAACGGCATCCCAGCCCAAAAGCACATCAGCCAGAACAGCCAGTACCGTGAATGGAATCATAAACAGCATACCTTGGCTTACGGCTTCGCGCGCAAACCCACGTCCGATTTGAGCGCACACAGTAGGGTTAGCTTTAATAAACGACCATGTAATTAATTCAATTGTTAAGATTGCTAATAGTAAAGCTGTAAGAATAGCTAAAGCCAGTGAAACGATACTAATCGCCTTGTTTACTGCTACCAGAATCCCGAAGGTTATAAAGCATATATAGGCAGCAATAAAATTGTTCTTGTTTTCTTTGGTGTCTGCACCATATTCCATTTTTGTCGTCAAGCCGCATCACCTCCATATAATTACAAACCAAATCGCCCTAATAACGACCACCCAAACAATAGAATAGCTCCACATAACGTGGACACTGCTATACTAAACCCAATCCGCTCGCCGGACATCTGCCTGATTGTCATAATCGTGGGGCGCAGTGCCCATAATACACCAGTCACACCAAAGGCAACTGCAGTCTGCCAACCAAACACCAATGAAAAAACCAAACCAATTACCGCATAAACAAGGGTGGCAGAATACCCCAAGGCAAATGCCGATACTGCCCACGCTATATTATATTGTCGCTCAAGACCCCGGGCCAGCGCCCAGGCTAATACAGCAACAAGAGCTACTCCTGCCGTACCATAAATAATCCCCAGCAAGGTAATAAGGAGCACTGTCGAGTTTTCAATCTGCCCTTTCCTAAACATGTCAATGCCTGTTTGTAAAAAAAAGAGCCCAAAAGCTAGACCCGAAACCGATAATGAGTATGGCCAAGGAACTTTGTTCATTTGTCTCTTTACCACATCTCCCGGATTGACAATCATTTTTAACACCGTTTTCCATCTGGGCAATTCATCTTGAACAATCATATTCATCCCGTTAAACTCCCCCCGTATTTCTCAGTATACCAAGAAAATTAATTGGCAGTCCGACCGCTAATTATATATATGTTTTAAAGCAACAATGTCTTAGGATAGCATATTGGAAAATAGTCATAATTCTCTAATTATAGTGAATTATGACTATTTCTTTCCTAGCAAACTTTTATCCTGCTATTTTTACGCATTACAGCCACTTTTTCGTGCTCTTAAGTAGCTGAAAAGTACAGAACCTGTTTTATCATGCAGAATAAAATAGACTTAGCTTCCAGCAGGGTTTTTACCCCCATCTAAAGCTAAGTCATCCTCATCCTAACGCATAAGCTAAATAACTCCTTTGATTAACTTTTAGCAATTATAATTATGTTAGAGTTATGTACTTTATGCGCTATTTCTATTTATTTTTTACGAGTTTGCAGCCACTAATGCCTGCTCCAGGTCTTCAATAATATCTTGTGCATCCTCAATACCAATCGACAGGCGCACCATATCATCACTTACACCTGCTGCGGTCAGCTGTTCGCCGCTCAACTGGGAGTGGGTGGTGCTGGCCGGATGAATGACAAGTGACTTGGCATCACCGACATTAGCAAGCAGCGAGAAAAGCTTCAAGCTGTTAATGAACTTCCTACCGGCGTCCAAGCCGCCTTTAATACCAAAGGTCATCATAGCCCCGGCGCCCTTGGACAGATATTTCTGTGACAGTTTGTGGTCAACATGACTTGGCAAACCAGGATAGCTAACCCAAGATACAAGCTCATGTTTTTCCAGGTATTCAGCCACTTTTTGCGCATTTTGACTATGGCGTTCCATTCTAAGATGCAGGGTTTCGAGGCCCTGTAAAAAGGCAAAGCTATTGAACGGACTGACGCAAGCGCCCAAATCCCGCAGGATTTGTACCCGCAGCCTAATAATGAACGCCAATGATCCTAACGCCTCAGTATAACTTAAATCATGGTAACTGGGATCTGGCTCAGACAGTAGCGGAAACTTACCGTTTGCCCAGTTAAATTTACCGCTGTCAATGACAACACCGCCCATGGAGGTACCATGACCGCCAATGAATTTAGTTGCCGAATGGATAACAATATCAGCGCCAAAATCAATTGGTCGGCAGAGATATGGTGTGGCAAACGTACTGTCAATTAAAAGCGGAATGCCATTTTTATGTGCAACAGCCGCTACACTTTCAATATCCAGTACGTCGATTTTAGGATTGCCAATAGTCTCAGCATACAGCGCTTTAGTTTTTGGGGTAATTGCCTTAGCGAAGTTTTCCGGATTGCTAGGATCAACAAAAGTAACTTTAATGCCAAGACGCGGCAAGGTATACGCAAACATGTTATAAGTACCGCCATACAAGGTTGATGAGCTGACAATTTCATCGCCAGCTTGCGCAATATTAAAGATAGCAGCACTTATTGCAGCATGACCGGAAGCAAAAGCCAGCGCTCCCACACCGCCTTCCAGTGCGGCAATGCGTTTTTCAAATACATCGGTAGTTGGATTCATAAGCCTGGTATAAATGTTGCCTGCTTCTTTGAGACTAAATAAGTTGGCAGCATGATCGGCATCCCTAAAGTTGTAGGATGTGGTCTGATAGATAGGTACTGCCCTGGAACCGGTTGCTGGATCAGGTTCTTGTCCACCGTGGACAGCCACTGTATTGAATTTTAGATTTTCCGGTAATGACATGTTTTTACCTCCCATAATTTAGAATACTATTTTAAAAATAAAAAGACCAAAGAATGGCTCACTAGAGCAGTTCTTTGGCCTTTAGTTTACTAATCAGCCTAGATATATATACCTTCTATACTATTATGTAACATATAGTATCATACCACTAGCTACTTGTCAACAATTCCTCGCACTAAAAAATGTAAATGCTTTTTATTTTCATATTGTCAGGCAATGATTTCTCGTCGCCACTATTTATCCACGCAATCGGTATACTGTCAGCACTGATATCAAGTTCAAAGCGAATTTTACCATCACGCGACACTGCATAAAGCGCATCGGTATAGTGAACTGAGCTCACGCCTGCTCGCCGCAAGTCGCCCAAAGTTGCTCCTACCCCAATGCCATCACTTGTCTTATACCGTTGGTCATACACATGAACAGCGGTAACTATCTTCTGATTCTCTTTTCCCTTAGCAAAAAAAACAGTTAGCGACAGTGCCCCTGTACTTTTATTATTTGCTTTCAGCACAGGATAGATTCTGCCGCTAAGGTATTCTTCACCGTCTGTTACAGCCTTTTGACCAAACTCCTTATATAGAGGATCAATTGACTTACCGACTCCAATATTCCCTGCATAGCCAGAAGCTAACACAAATTGCCCTAGCGGCCCCGCCGCTACTGATGCGGGCTTACTCTCTGAATTAGGCTTAGTTACCTGAGGGCTAGTTTCCAGAGGCTTGCTGTCAAGTGTATTTGTCAGGTGTTTACCAGGCTTCTTGGGGACAGAAGAAACTTTATCTAAGGCTTCCTTAAGTTCAGAAACCCCTGCTTGCACCAAGGCATCTAATACCCTTCGATCATTCTTGGTTTTCGCCATATTTGCCACATTGTTGCCTCTACTATCTTGGACACTGAGGTTAGCTCCGTTTTGCAGCAAGGTTGTCACTGTATCGGCATGACTATTCCACACCGCTTTCATTAAGGCAGTCTGCCCATCTTTATCACGAGCATTCACATCTGCACCTTTGTCTATAAGCTGACGCACGATTGGAGTCTTCCCATACGCAGCCGCTGCATGCAGCGGCGTAAAGCCATCAGCTCTCCGGTAAGTATCAGGCGTCATCCCAGCTTGCAGAAATAATGCTGTAATACGCTTTTCACCCCTGCCGGCATACTTAACAAAATCTTCAGCCGAAAAGCTTATTCCCATACGTATAAGCTGGTTTTCCGGCAGGTTAGCGGCTTCTATTTTGGCTTTACTGTCTATAATGCCATAGTATGCCCCTAAACCAACAATAGCAGGCAGCAGAATTAACGCAAAATATATTAAGTGCTTGGGGTTAATCGCTGCTACAATACTCCCTATAGCGGCCTTTGCTTTGTCATTCGCCCCAGAAAAATCCGGCTTACTTATGTTCGGCCGCTTAATCGCCTTTATTTTGCCAATAACCTCATTAGTTTTCGCTTTAATTTTTTCCCACATAATGCACTCCGTATATATAAAATGAGGATTAGACATATTTCTTAGTAATATACTTATTCGCTTTAGTTGCACATATTCCCTTTGTTTTGACAGAAAAGTTATAGGTGAATTTACTATAATACAAAAAATTATGAACTGATGTAAAACAAGCACGCCGCATTCCATTTCGAGGAATACGGCGTACCTTTTATACTATTTGCACCTTGTATTGGCGCATCCAATGATCGGCCTGGATAAGATAGGCAAATAGCTGTGGACCACTCATTAGTTGACCAAACCACGGAATATTAGAAGCAGCTAAATCGGTTTTGGCAATTTCGCGTAATTTATCGACAGCCACTACCGCTTTGAGCGGAGATGATGGTTGGTCTAAAGCAGCCAGAGCCTCATTTACGACAACCTTGGTATAAGCCGGGTTATGCGTTTTGGGATAGGGACTCTTTTTTCGCCATAATACATCGTTAGGCAGAATCCCTTCCAGCGCATAACGTAATAATCCCTTTTCGCGGTTTTGCGCATATTTCATCTCCCAAGGTACATTCCAAACATAATCAACAATCCGATGATCACAGAAGGGGACTCTGACTTCTAAACCATACGCCATACTCATACGATCTTTACGATCAAGCAGTGTTGGCATAAAGCGAGTAAGGCTAAGATAAAATATTTCCCGCATTCTGGCCGAACATTTATCCTCACCAGGAAGCCGTGGAACTTCGGCCAATGCATCATGATAACGCTGTTTTACATAGTCAACCAGCTTAATCCTACTCTGCATTTCAGGGTTCAGCCAGGGAATGCGCATTTCAGGCCGCGGCGACCAGGGAAAAGTAGCGGCATTGATCATCTCTTCCCGTTGAAACCAAGGATACCCACCGAAGATTTCATCAGCACACTCACCCGACAAGGCAACGGTAGCACCTTTTTTTATTTCACGGCAAAATAGATATAGGGAAGTATCAATATCTGCCATTCCCGGTAAATCACGCGCTAGCACAGCAGGTCTGAGGCTAGCTGCAAGCTCAGGAGTATCTAATACTATATTATGGTGACAGGTTTCGAAATAATTTGATACCCGCGTAACCCAGGGAGCATCAGAGTTTGGCTGAAAACCATTTGCCTTGAAATACAGTTCATTATCTACATAATCTACAGAATAGGTAGCCAGCTTTCCTAAACCTGATTGTTTATTTGACATAGCGGCCAGTGCAGTAAGCACACTGGAATCCAGTCCACCCGACAGCAATGTGCAAATAGGGACATCAGATACCAATTGTCGTTTGGTAGCGTCAATTAAAAGCTCACGAACTTTCGCAGTTGTTGTCGCAAAATCTTCCGTATGGGGTTTTGATTCCAGCGCCCAATATTGCTTTATCAATTTCCCCTGTTTGTTGTAAATCATCAAGTGGCCAGGCTTTAGTTCATGAACATCGCGAAATATACCATGTCCTGGCGTTCGGGCAGGCCCCAGCATAAAGACCTCGGCCAACCCCTCTTCATTAATTTCCGGCTTCACAAGTGGATTGGCCAAAAGCGCCTTCAGCTCTGAACCAAAAATAAAGCTGCTGCCCCGTTCAGCGTAAAACAGAGGCTTTACCCCAATACGATCACGAGCCAAAAAAAGACTTTGCTTAGCTTCATCCCAAATCCCAAAGGCATATATGCCATTAAACTTTTCAACACATGCTGCCCCCCACTCAATGAAAGCTACCAGCAACACTTCCGTATCACAGCGAGTAGTAAACTCGTGTCCTCGCTCTTCAAGCTCTCGTCTAAGCTCAGGCGTATTATACAATTCTCCGTTATAAGTAATAATATACTTTTGCTGACTGCGAAAACGAATCATTGGCTGCGCACCACCTACCGGGTCAATAACACTAAGACGGCGGTGTCCTAATGCCGCATGTGGTGTAAGGTAAGAGCCCTGCGCATCCGGGCCGCGTGCTGCTAAGGTTTCAACCATAGCAGCCAGGATATGACTTTTTTCCAAAAGATTTTGTTCCCAGTCAATCCACCCAGCAATTCCACACATAAATCCTATCATCTCCTCAAAAGAATAGCCTGTGCAGCTTTCCGGCGTGCTACACAGGCGTCTTTGCCTACCGCATCATGCTTTATAACTATGCACTGACGCATCCAATTGACACAAGCGAATAAGGCCGACTTAGCTACTCAAACGCCATAGATAGAAGATCATAAAAAAATCAGTGCAAAGAAAATATGTATGGAGCAAAGGTTCAACGGATACGCTAACTTTAATGAACCGATCCAACTAGGAGGGATTTACTATGACTGAAGCTAATAACAATTCACAAGTTGAAAGCAAACCAGCTACTGCCTCAGCAAGCGCTGATTTTCAGGAAGGTACCGACATTGACAACGCCGCAGTAGTAAACCACGAAAGCGGCCTTGATAGCACACAGGCTGGACTTCAGACAACCCAGCTCAAGCTTGGTAATAAACATGCCACCAATAGTTTGGTAGCACGAATGCTCTGGGGACACGAAGAAAAAGTTAGCCTTAATGCACGGGTTTCAGAAGACGGAACTCTTGATCTAAATGATGACATTCGTTGATGGAACGGCAAAAACAGGCCAAACGGCCTGTTTTTTAGTAAATTGTGACACATGTCACAGTTTATTCTAGCTTAGTTTGCTAAACTAAACACAAAGGTAACTTGTACTTACATTTTTAAGGAGGATCTCGTCATGGAAAAACAATTCATCAAAAATATTGAATTCAGCAAAGCCCTGGAAATGGTTAATCTGGTAGACTATCAACCTGGAAAAGTAGTCAGCCTGACTTTGTCCCAAAACAAAACACTTAGCATGACCCTGTTTGCTTTTGCTAAAGGAGAAGCTATCAGTAGCCACTCCGCTCCTGGCGATGCCATGGTCTATATTCTTGATGGTAAGGCCGAAATTACGATTGGTGACGCAAAAGTCACGGCAACTACTGGTCAAGTTGTTGTTATGCCAGCCGAGGTTCCTCACGGCCTGGATGCTGTAGAAAACTTCAAAATGTTATTAGTTCTGGTAATGTAATTTATTTGGCAACTTAACTTCAGGGGGGATTACTCCCCCCTGAAGTTAAGAATACTTTACAGCCTCAAATCAACGCCAAGCACACCGGTTACTCTTCCCATGCTGTCACTAATCGGCAAGGAAATGGTTAAGCAGGGTTGATGAGATATGGCCGAAACATAAACCTCTGATACATAAAACTTTCCTTGCATGGCTTGTCTGAACCATTCTCTTGTTTGCGCATTAGCAATCCCCGCCGGTGGTAAAGAAATGATAAACTGTCCATCTGCATGGTTAGTCCAGGCAGCTTCAAGTTCAGAATTTTTTTCCAAAATATTATTTAATATTTCCTTGTGGGAATAAGCATTCATAGAAATAATACGTTCATCCTTCACTGTCTTGGCAAGTAGTTCTCTTAATTTGGCAATCTTTCTATCAACTTCTGCCTTGTGACTATTCAGGTCAAAAAGCGTGATTTTACCAGTAGTCGTTACGAGATTGTCAGCGACCTTTGCTAGTATATCCCCCATATGCCGGGTATTAGCCAAATGCCTATCCTGCTGTTCAATAGAAGACGCCACAGTCACCATGCGATTAGCAGCCTGCGCCGCAATATCTGCAATCTGTCCCAAAAAATCCGCCGTTCGCTGCGTAGCTGCTAGCTGATTTTGCCTGGCAGCACTTGCCTCCGCCACTTTGGCCTCAACCTGAGCACTTGCAGCAAAAATAGCTTGGAGACTAGCATCGGCTTCCTGCATTTCTCTAGCTCCTGCTTCAACAGCAACAGCTCCTGCCTCCGCAGCCCTAGCGGCAGATTCCACACCACCGTCAATTTCGGCTAACAATTTATTAGCCGAATGAGCAGCATCAGCACTGGCATCTGATAATTTTTGAATCTCCTGGGCAACTACCGCAAAACCCCGGCCGTGTTCACCGGCTCGTGCCGCCTCGATGCTGGCATTAAGCGACAAGAGGTTGGTCTGCGCCGATATGCCTTGGATAGTAGCTAAAAGGCTATCAATATCCCGCGCCATTTGGGTTAAAATACTAATTTTTTCACCGACTTCAGTCGTTGCCTGACGGATGGAATCCATTGCTACCGCTACCTTGGCAGTAGCCTGACAGCCTTGCTCGGCCATCTTTTTAGAAGTAATACTGTCCTGGTAAATTTCGCCGGCGACCTCAGTTATTGTTTGAGCTGCAAGCATAACTTCATCAATCTGTTTTGCAGCGTTTTGGGTAGCCTCAGCAATATCCTGGGATAACTTATCAACAGTACCAGTTTCTTGCTGTACTTGATTCGCCAAGGTAGCTGCTTGTCCAATAACTGCATTTACTTGGTTCACTGCCGCTAAAACCTGGCTGGACGATACTTGGGTTTCTCGGGTAAATGTCCTGAGCATATCTGCCAACGCCGCAATATTGCCGGCAAGCGGGCGCAGGTCGGCCGAATACTCATCTATCGAAATTGTTACCGACATATCTCCGTTCAAATAGCTAGCAGTCACTTGACTTAGCTTTTCAATTGATCTATTCTTCCCAAACCATCCTGCCATAACATGCACTCTCCCCACCCGGGCTCATTTTAACCCTAATGGTTATATATTAGTAAAAATCCAATCTGACAGCAAGGAAAAATTATAGAGTGTCTACATTATGTCGTACATTAATGCACGTCCTCTCTCTGCAATGCACATTTACGACATCAACAGTAGAAAACCTCTTAATATACAGATATCAGACAAAATCCCGCATTTATTTCCCAGGAAATAAATGCGGGATTTTGTTACCCTATTGAGATAACACATTAGCTAAGCGATATAATTCTGGTTCAATATCCTTTTTCTTACCAACAGCAGCAGCAATCGGCACTTCCACACATTCGTTATTCTGATAACCAATCATAATCTCACTTTTACCGTCTAAAAGCGCTCTAACTGCTCGTTCCGTTAAGCGACTCGCCAACAGACGGTCAGAAACGGTAGGAGCTCCGCCACGTTGAATATGTCCCAAGATAGATACCCTAGTCTCCAATCCGGTCTTGCTTGCAATATATTCACTAAGCTTAACAGCACTACCCGCGCCTTCAGCAACAACGACAATACTATATTTTTTACCTTTAGACCGTGAATCAACAAGTTGTTTGCAGATATTATCTGCTGAGAATGGCTGTTCCGGAACAAGAATAATTTCAGCTCCACCCGCCAGGCCAGCTGTAAGTGCAATCCAGCCGCAAGCGCGCCCCATTACCTCAACCAACATAACCCGTCCATGGGAAGAGGCTGTATCACGTAATTTATTTATGGCATCAAGTGCAGTATTAACAGCTGTATCAAAGCCAATTGTATAATCAGTGCCCCAGATATCATTGTCAATAGTTCCCGGCAAACCTACAAACTTAATTCCCAGCTCACTTAAAAGTTTAGCTCCGGTAAGTGAACCGTCACCACCAATAATAATAAGACCTTCAATACCACGTGCCTGTAGATTAGCGGCGGCTTTTTGTCGTCCCGCTAACGTTTTAAACTCTTCACTACGAGCCGTGCCTAAAAAAGTGCCACCTTTTTGAATAATGTCACCTACAGAACGTGAATCTAACTTAATCATGTCATCATTAATCATACCGACATAGCCGTTTTTAATCCCCCATACTTCAATGCCGGAAGCCAATGCCACACGAACCGCAGCACGGATAGCTGCATTCATTCCTGGACAATCGCCTCCGCTAGTTATTACAGCTATTTTCTTCATCCTACTCCTGCCTTCCCTCTAATTTTTTCAAAATAGAATTCTAACCACCTTAATTCCTAGCCAAGTAGCCATAAGACCGCTAATCAGATTAGCAGCCATATTGTAAAAAGCAGCATTGATACCGGTATCCTCAAGCAATTTAAATGTCTCGTAACTATAAGAGGAAAAGGTTGTAAGACCACCTAAAAAGCCAGTCGTAATCAATAACCGCCAATAAGGATTGGCAATAAACCTTTCGGTAACTATTGTCATGAAAATCCCAATAATAAAACACCCTATAACATTAGCAAGTAAGGTACCATACGGGAATGATGTACCTATTTTCGCAGCAGCCCACATTGACAATGCATATCGGGTTACTGAGCCTATACCACCACCTAAAGCCACCAACAGTATATTTGTTACTATCTAAATCAACCCCTCTATGTAATATATAACCTATATATTCTTTCGCACAGTACCTTTTATAGGTTCTTTTATAAACATATTTTAGCATATTTATCTACAAAAAGGCTTAGTATGAAATGAGGAATAATTATGTTTTTAGTCTACGCCTTAGCTGGAGTCTTTTGTCTTGGGTTAGCGCCATTGTTCGGTAAAACAGTTTTAAATAGTGTGAATCCTGTTACTGCATTTGTCCTAAGAACTATGATTGCTGCTATCATTATTGCAGCATGGTTTTTTAAAGCCCGAGGTTACGGTGAAATCCTCACTGTCCCTCCCGTTCTCTGGATAATCATTACAATTGAAGCCATATTAGCCGCATTATTAGGCGACCTGGCTTACTTCTACGCGTTAAAAGAAGGCAATATTAATGAAGTATCCTTAATAATGGCCTGCGCACCGTTAATTACAATAATACTAAGCTATTTTCTACTCAATGAAATTGTGACCACCAGCCAAGTTATTGGCGCCTTTTTTATAACTATTGGCCTGTTACTCATTAGCCTCCATTAAGATTACCCCATATCTATTTTCCCCTTCACAATCAAAAACCCTTTGCTCAAATTAATCTGAGCAAAGGGTTTTTGCTTTCAATTACATTATTACGCTATTTGACCATTTTCCACACTGATCACCCCAGCGGCCAATAACTTTGTCATTTAATCTGATTTCGACAATTTCACACATATTTGCGCATCCTGAGCATTCAAAGCTTTTGGGCAGATAACTAAAATCTGTGACCCCAAAGCCACGGAATGCGGTAGGCCGACTATCACCAATCTCTTCCTTAGCTAATAAAGCTGCACCCACAGCACCCATAACATTATAATAAGGCGGAACTAAAATCTCAGCTTGTAGTGCCTCTTCAAAAGCACGACACATACCCTTGTTGGCTGCTACACCGCCTTGAAACAAAATAGGTCCTTTGATTTGCTTACCCTTGCCGACATTATTAAGATAGTTTCGAACCAAAGCTTGACATAAACCATGTAAAATATCAGCTGTTGAATAACCTGCCTGCTGTTTATGAATCATGTCAGACTCCGCAAATACAGCACAGCGACCAGCAATTCTTACAGGCGCACATGACTCAAAAGCTATTTTGCCAAATTGTTCAATAGGAATATTGAGTCTAGCGGCCTGTTGATCAAGAAAAGACCCTGTGCCTGCGGCACAAACGGTATTCATGGCAAAATCCGTCACTATACCATCGCGCATAATAATTATTTTGGAGTCCTGCCCCCCCATTTCCAGTACAGTCTGCACATCTGGTACCAGATGCATCGCCGCAACCGCATGAGCCGTAATTTCATTTTTTACACTATCCGCTCCTACTACTACACCTGTTAGTACCCTTGCACTGCCGGTAGTGCCAACCCCACGCACTGTAATATTGGGATTGCGCTCATAAATTTCTCTCAAACCTGTTTGCACAGCCTCGATAGGGCGCCCTTGTGTACGAATATACAAAGTATCTTGCACTACTGCTTGTTCATCCAAAATGATTATATTGGTACTGACTGAACCAACGTCAATTCCTAAATAGACATTCATAAGCAAGTCTCCTTCTGTTAGACATACAAAGTTCTAGTGTGTGAATAAATCACCCAATATATACTTGCCCATATTGCCGTTTTTATACTATTTTATATCATAAAAACTAAAACAGCCTATCAAATCATTATTTGATAGGCTGTTTTAAATCTTATTGGCTCCTCGAGTAGGACTCGAACTAGCGACAAATCGGTCAACAGCCGAATTACGACGCTTTATAGCATCCCATCTGCGTTGTTGTCAGTCCGGGCGTTCCCTCCGACGTACTTACCAGTACGACTCCGGGTACGTCCTCCTTCCGCCTAGCATATGGAATACTCTAAAACGTCTGAGCCTTATACTTTATAATGATTAACATAACAGAAAACGCAATCACAACGTGATTGCGTTTTAAAATAATTGGCTCCTCGAGTAGGACTCGAACCTACGACAAATCGGTTAACAGCCGATTGCTCTACCAACTGAGCTATCGAGGAATGTATTCGACATTCGATTGTCGACTTACGACTTTCGATATAATATATGTTCCCTAAAAACTGAACAGAAAGAAAGCTAGCAATTAGTCTTACTGATGTTTGCACTTCATGCAAACGAGGTTTAAGTCAAGTCCTCGGCCTATTAGTACCAGTCAGCTACATGGATTACTCCACTTCCACATCTGGCCTATCTACCTTGTAATCTGCAAGGGGCCTTACTTCTTTCGAATGACAGACCTCATCTTA
>JAEZVB010000058.1 GCA_023443285.1 Bacillota bacterium | reverse complement strand
ACGAATACCTTTGCTCCCAGTCCTTCCGCAATTGGAATCGTCTGATCATCACTGCCAGAATCAACAACAATGATTTCATCAGCAAACAAAGCACTACTGATACAATCAGCAATGTTTTTCTCTTCATTATATGTCAATATAAGTACACTAAGCTTATTAGCCATCTGACACCCTTTTCCAGCAAACTATCGCCTCATAATCTCCTGTAATGCCTGGTACACTGTATTTACGCCGATACCGGCCAGGCAATCCTTATCACCCGGACATTTTCTCCGCCAGCAGCCTGCACATTCATGCGCGGTAATAAGCGCTTTGTGTCCTTGTCCGTACGGTCCGTTACGAACGGCATCGGTAGGCCCCATTAGCGCAATTGTTGGGGTAGCAAGTGCAGCAGCCAGGTGCATAGGACCAGTATCACCGCCAATAAAGGCTTGGGCATTTTTTATTACGAAAGCCAGTTGCTTAAGAGTAGTTTTACCCACTAAACTAATTGGTGGAATCTGCACTTTGGCGACTAACCTGTCCTGAAGCGGTTGATCGCCCGGGCCGCCGACAATTACGGGAACGGCAATACCGCTTTCTTGCATACAGTCACATAGCTCTGCAAAGTATTCGGCAGGCCAAATTTTATTAGGCCAATTGGCACCAAGTGCCAGCACTATATAAGGAGTCCCTTCTGGTAATCCAGCATGAGTCATTATGTTTCTGGCCTGAACAGCTTCTCTTTCTGTAACCACTATGGGAAATACCGTTTCTTCTATCTGGCATCCTAGCGCCCGAACTACATCGAGATAGCGATCAACAACATGTCCTGCAGCATGAGGGCCAACAATTCGCCGGCTAAGCAAATGGCTTCCTTCACGACTATTTTCGTAAACAAGCCGCGTAGTCGCTCCACTCAAAAAAGAAATGATACTACTCTTGAACAGCCCCTGAAGATCAATTGCCAAATCAAAATGGAGCTTTCGTAAATTGTTGATAAACCTTGGGGCATGCCCTACAAAGCCACTCAAGGTTTTATATTTGGTCTTTTCAAAGAGGATTAGCTCATCTATATATGGATTATTTACTAATAAATCATAAGCCGTTTTCTCTACAACCCAAGTAATGCGGGCTTGCGGAAACTGTTTTTTTAGCGCAGGAGCCACAGGCAATGCATGGATAACGTCGCCTATGGCACTTAGTTTTACAATGAGAATATTGGAATACGTCATTAAGCGCCACTCATTCTTTTTATAATATTGCTGGATGATTTACCTGGCACCTCTGGTATTAGTATGGTTCGTCCACCATAAGAGGCGACAATTTTACTTTCCGGCAGTTTATCAAGCGTATAATCCCCGCCTTTCGCGTAGATATCGGGTTTAATATCTGCAACAAGGCATTCGGCTGTTGCATCGTTAAATATTACAATATAATCAACGGCTGCAAGAGCAGCTAATACCTCAGCTCTGTCTTCCTGGTGGTTGACCGGACGACTTGGACCTTTGAGATTACGAACCGATTGGTCACTATTGAGTCCAATAATTAAACAATCGCCTAAAGCGCGTGCTCCGGCAAGATACCTAACATGTCCGGCGTGCAGTATATCAAAACAGCCATTGGTAAAAACTACAGTTTTACCTGCCGCTTTTAACTTTTGAGCAATACCACTTATATCGGCTCGCTCTATTATTTTCATAGATAATAATCTCCTATGGCCACTTTGAGTTCCTCAGGTGTTGTTGTTGCAGTACCTGGCTTACGGACGACAATACCAGCCGCGAAATTAGCGATACAGGCAGCCTGTACATAGTCAGCTCCTGCAGCTAATGCCAGCATCATGGTAACAACAACTGTATCACCGGCACCAGTAACATCGTATACCTCACTAATATTTGTTACCGGAATATGGGTACTCGCCCCATCTCGCTTAAATAAAGTCATTCCTTCCGGCCCTTGGGTAATTAAAATAACTTCAGCCCTCAGTCGCTCCAGCATAGTCTCAGCGACTTGCTTTATGGAAGTAGTGTCAAGCGTATCCAGACCTAATGCCGCCGCCGCTTCGGCCTCATTTTGCTTTACAAGCTTAACGCCCTGATAATCCATTATATGATAGCGCGAATCCACCATAGAGGGAATGCCCGCCCGGTTACAGGTACTGATGACCTGTTCCCTGACAGCGGGCGATACCGTTACACTACCATAATCGCTGATAACCACAACATCCATTAGCGGAATAGTAGTCTGTATATACTTTATAAGGTCTTGCTCAATAGCCGGCGTTAACTTACTCTTGCTCTCGCGGTCAACTCGCACCACTTGCTGCCTAACAGTAGCTTGTCCACCTGCCATAATACGGGTTTTCGTAATCGTCGGTCTTGCTGGATCTATAATAATCCCCTGGGTATTCACTTGATTATTTGCTAATATCCTAGTCAGTTGTTCCCCTGCAGGGTCTTGTCCAATTACGCCAACAGCGTACACCTTACCGCCTAATGTTGCAGCATTATGAATGGCGTTCGCTGCTCCACCGGCTTCTACGGTCTCCGACGCATGCTCTAATACTAAGACAGGGGCTTCTCTGGATATGCGGGATATCCTTCCCTCTAAATATATATCGGCTACCAGATCACCGACTATCATTATTTTTTTGTTTTGCAGTTTATCAATATACTGTAAAAGATTCTGGGACATAACGATACGGCTCCCTTCAAATAGGTAGCAACTCCTCTTACCACCTAGTAGTGCTAAGGTCAAATCTTAGTTGGTGCCTTTCAGCGCGATATGTGATGGTTGCAGTCCAACAATGCAAGTTCCGATACCAGGTATAATCCATATCGTAGACCTTATGCGCGTTAAGATCATAACTCTGACTTACGCCAATTGAATTCATTTTATCAATTTTGTAGACAAATCCAGATGCAAGTTCACGGCTAACAGCGGTACTATCATAATCAAACAAATCTGAATTATTGCGGACGTAATGATATCCCACCCATGCATTAAAACGCTTAGACCAAGTTTTAGTTACTGTAGCATCAAACCTAAAGGTATTCGCCAATGATCTATTATAACTTTCACGAACCTGCCCAATACCTGTACCCAGATATAAGTTAGTCGTTTTATTTATTTTAATTGCATCCCGGCTGAAGTATAAACTATAATCCTGGTGCCAGCTTGTTTTGGTCTTATCAGTCCATTTACCGTATATTGCAGTAAATGTATAACTAAGCGGCGACTTACTGCCAAAACGATGCGGATAATAGTAAAACTTAAACTCAGGAGATTTCTTAATCCAGTTGCCATCGCTGTCCCGGAACTGACCCTGTGTTACCCCAATCGAATAGTTTTTTTCGCTATCAAGCAAACCATAGCTTGGTCTAAATCCGGCTTTTGTATAGTAATCCAGATTATAATAGGCAGACAATTTTTCAGTAAGCGGATAGTTCACATTTTGTCTAATAGAAAAACCATCATCACTATCATAGCCAATACGAGGAAATTCACTTTCCGCTTCATCTTTCTTCAGGGATTTTTTATACTTAGGAAGAGCAAAAATCACCGTGTTTTTAATCCAGAATTTGGCGTTATAAGCAATCAGCTTATCTCCAGGCCAAATCTCGATTCTGTCAGCACTTATGTGGTAATCCGGATTTTTTGCTGGGCAACCAGTTGTTGTTCCCTTATAGATTTCTATCTGATTAGGGTAGATACTAATATCTCTACCTTCTACATATTGTCCGTCTGCCTTGCCTTTTGCAAAGTCCATGCTACCAGTGTTCAGCTTATAATTATAGATAGTATTTGTTCCTGTCAGCATGGTGCCTGGCAAGCTAAAAATCGCCTTATCCTTTACCCATACCTCACTTAGCTTTTCGTTACCGTTGACTAACTCAGCTTCCATCCGCTGCCCGTCATCAGTAATGACTACGTTACCTTTTGCCAAGATATCACCGGTCTCATCACTAAACGACAATTCATTTGCCTCGATGACAATAGGCGCCTGACTCTTCGCCTTCTGACCAGTAGTCTTTTGGGCGGTTTTATTAGTATTATGATCCTCGGCCTGACCCTGCATCACGTTACCAAAGACAAGCACAACTGCAAGCAATCCAAGTATAACTCTATTATTATTTACCATTGTAATTACTATTCTCCTGTCAGCAATTTACCGATAACTAACCCTCTCTATTACTCCCTCTTTTGCAAGGGCAAGTAAAGAGCGGCTAAGTCCCTGGATAATTTCGGCTACAATTCAGGCGGCGTTAAAACGCCATCTGAATTAAGTCTCCATTATGGGCATAGAGCTGTTATCTTAACAATTATTCTACACTATATTTATCTTTCCTGCACAAGATTATCGGCAATATGTAGAAAAAGCCGCAACTATGCGGCTTTTTCACTAGTTTTTACTTTATTTTACTCTTATTCCATATACTTCGACTTCATCCTTGGTCTGAATATACATTTGTGTGCCGGCCGGAATTTTGGCTTCGCTGCCATTCACAAACACTCCGCCGATAATGCCGACTGGTCCCAGAATAATCATGCCAGCCATGCTGGCACCGGCTGCCGTAACCATAGATTTGGTTTCTTCCTTGGCTTTTTCCCCGAGGAAAGTATTGACTAACGTACCGTCAGCCGCAGCAACATTGTTAAAAGATATTTCCAGTTTGGCATCCCGTCCAAAACTACCGGGAGCTTCGACCTTGGTTATTTTTCCGGCCACTTTAGATCCGTTTGGCACAATAAGTACACCGTCAATAACTACATCGCCGTCAGCCACCATGGGTACATCGTCACCAACCCGACTTTGCTTGCTGCTTAGCGCAGACAGTATTTTGATTTTGATTAGGGTATCTTTCGGGACGATAGTAGAAACCACTTCAAACTGCCCGTCGGTGTACACAATTTTTAACAGTTTGGTTAATCGTTCCTCCAAAGAGCCGGTTGCCGGACTACCATTTATGGTTCTTTCCAGATTCTCAATCCGATTTTTAAGTGGCTGCTCGCCAACACCATGAGAAAACATCCACTCAACGGCATTAACCTTAGTAATCATTGATGGATTCTGTTCTGTTGTTACCAGCGTGTGCTCATATAGTTTATCAACCCGGGGCAATATGGCTTCACTGGTTTCCTTACCATATACGTCGCGTTCAATAGTAGCAACACGTTCTACCAAGGCTCCGGTTTGGCTTACACCATATATGGTTTTTTCCACAGCTGCCAGTTTATCCACAACCGTAAGTTCTGGCGATTCTTGAGCTGATACAGGAACTACTAGCATCGAAATAATCAGCATGCTAAGTGTAATTACTGCCACTACCTTATTTTTAATCATCCCATTTCCTCCCTGACGTATTTTTTAATACTTTCGGCATGTATTACAAGATATCCTGCCAGATTTGGCAGGATATGCCGAAATTTATATAATAACAAAACCCGCCGACAAATGGTCAGCGGGTTTTGAGATAATATTTTGTTTAGAAATAGAATCTGAGGTAAGAAGCGAAGAACTGATCTTTCGCATTAGCACCTGTTGTAGATTTTGCATCAACAAACCAGGTTTTAAACTCAGCATTCTTCCAAGGAGCATATAAGAAGCCAACTTCATATCCTTTGGAACCAGTGGCGTTACCAGCGACAAGGATGTTTTTAACATCATAGGTGGAATTTAGAGTAGAATTCGCTTCAAGTTTACGATATTGCGCCCAAGCAGAGAAAGAACCGGCTTTCGTATAATCAAATGTTTTATACGTTACTCCAGCAGTTATTGCTTTATTCTGTATGTTTTGATTGCTCTTAGCATAAGCAGCGCCCAAATAGAAATCCGGACCAATCTTAGTACCCGCATTTACTTCCCATGCACTTAAGGCATCCTGGTTGATTCCTCCGGTAATGATGTTGTCAAAATTTGACACTCTTGCATAAGCTGCGCCGAAGTCAACTACACCGAACTTAGTAGTTGCTTGCAAAGCTTGCACTGTAGATGATGAAGCTGTGAGTGCTGGTAAACCTGCAATTGTTGGAGTATCTTGGGTACCGTAAATGGCGGTAACGGCACCATTAGTAATCGGGTAAGATACAATTGCACCTTTCATAGGAAGGGTACCGGCAGTACTATCCCATACCAGACCATCAAGAATTTTAAAATCTTGCTTACCAAGGTTATAGGTACCGCCGAAGATTTTGCCAGATACATAGGCTTGGTTTAAAAGAGTCGAGCTATCACCCGCAACATTATTCCATGTAGCATTTCTATTATCTGTAACGTTTTGTATCCGAGCAGTATATGACCATTGATCATTGATTTGACCTTTAAAGGTTATACGGCTACGAGTATCATTGCCGTTGGCAGAAGTAGCAACACCTCCATTAGGAGTTGTTTTTTCATGGGTATAACGGAGACGAACTTCACCAGTAATTTTCACGTTGTCAAGTCTGTTTTCGATGTTGCTAACGCGAACGCCAAGGTTGTTGAGTTCTGCACCGAATTCAGTTTTCAAAGCTTCGAGGGCTTTTTTGTTTTCAGGATTCAATTTGTCGGCATTAGCCATAGCTTTAGCTACCAAAGTAGCGGCTTCGTAACGGGTAAGGGTTTTGTCACCTTGGTAGGTGCCGTCGCCATAACCGGAGATTACACCAGCTTTAGCCAGTTGGTTAATGGAGTCATAGGACCAATGTTTTGCAGGAACGTCAACGAAAGGGTTAACAGGTGCTGCCAGCGCAGTGCCAGCAACGCTCATTGCAAATACTGCTGCAAGAGCCATAGCGGTTTGTCTTTTCATGTGTTTGTTTCCTCCTCAAAATTATAAAATATTTTTTTGTAGGGGAGCATTGTTGCTACCGCTTGAGGAGGTTTATGAGTGTCCATGTTTCCTCACGCTTCCTCTTCACGGTATATCTTTCATCGCAAGAAGGTAGTAAGCCTATGGCTTTTCTCCCCTGCACCTTCTTTGATGGAAAGACCAGGACAATATGGCTTCCATTGCCTTTACGCATATTATATTCGCGTTAATGTAATTATTTCCTGCTTGTTTTTAAATTTTTTTAATATTTTTTGTTTTTTTTTGAAAACCTGAAAAAGTTACATAAAACACTTTGGAATTATTCTTTACGTTGAAAATTGGGACAAACGTCAAAAGATCCGTGTAGAAATCCACTTTTCTACACAGATCTTTTTTGTTGCCTAGTCTAATTAGAAGAAGAATCTGAGGTAGCTGGCAAGATACTTGTCTTTAGAACTGTCTTTGAGGGATTCACCTGTTACATAGTAGGTTTCGAATTGTACATTTTTCCAGGGAGCATAATCAAAGCCAACTTCCCAGGCTTTCGCGCCGCCACTGTTAATATTAGCTACATCATATGTACACAACTCTCCGACAGAGTTAGCTTCGAGACGACGGTATTGAACCCAAGCCCCAAAAGAGCCTGCTTGTGTTTGGTCAAAGCTTTTATAGCTTAGTTTTAGGGTATAGGCTTTGTTATCATCAGCAGCATTCGACTTGGCATACCCAACAGAGAACCCGAGCTCCGGAGTTAACGGAACAGCCGCACTCACCTGCCAAACGTTATTGCCGGCCTGATTTGCCGGACGATTAGTGAAATTGTGATACGCTGCACCTAAATCTACCTTGCCGGCTTTGGTAGTTGCCGCAAAAGCAGTATAAGTTTGATTAGCGTTTCCTGCAGCTGTATCTTGGCTTCCACGTAGGGCAGTAAGGTCAACCTTTCCCGCAGTATAATTAACTACGGCGCCTTTAAAACCGCTATCGGTTGTATTATCCATTACTAAACCATCGAGAATAAATACATCCTGGCGACCAAGTTTATAAGTACCACCGAAGATTTTACCGGATACATAGGCATTACTTAGAGCAGTGTTGGAATCATTAGTAGCACCAGTAGCGTGCCTATTATCTGTAGTATTTTGTATCCGTGCATTATATGACCATTGATCATTTATTTGACCAGTAAAACCTATGCGGCTACGAGTTTGATTGGTAATGGTAGAGGCAGCCGCTTGCCCGCTAAGGGTTGTTTTTTCATGGGTATAACGGAGGCGAACTTCACCATTAATTTTCACATTGTCAAGTCTATTTTCGATGTTGCTAACGCGAACGCCAAGGTTGCTGAGCTCTGCACTGAATTCAGTTTTCAAGGCTTCCAGCGCTTTTTTGTTTTCAGGATTCAGTTTGTCAGCATTAGCCATAGCTTTGGCTACCAGGGTAGCCGCTTCATAACGGGTAAGAGTTTTGTCACCTTGGTAGGTGCCATCACCATAACCGGAGATTACACCGGCTTTAGCCAGTTGGTTGATAGAGTCGTAGGACCAGTGTTTTGCAGGAACGTCTACAAAGGGGTTAACAGGGGTTGCCAGCGCAGTGCCAGCAACGCTCATTGCAAATACTGCTGCAAGAGCCATAGTGGTTTGTCTTTTCATGTGTTTGTTTCCTCCTTAGGTTTTTAATTTAATTTCAGCGGTGCTAAGAAAGAAACCATCTGAATGTCCATGTTTCTTCAAATAATCCTTCTTAGCTTGCGCCATTATCTAAGCGCCTATTTTCTAGCTAGGCGTAAAGATCTTGATGTATATAAAAAAAAATGGTCAAGGTTATGCACCTACCATTTTTAGCAACTTTGCTATGTAATTATTATTTTATAGTTAGATTATAAATACGTTTATAGAAAAAATCAAGTCTTTAGGGTTGATTCTTTTAGGGTTTGGTTATAGACAACGTTTGAGATCGCCACGCTTCACGCTGTTCCGCTCGCGATGACCGTTATGGAGTGTTAGCGTCAAGTCAAGTTAAGTTGTTAAGTTAAAGTTATCCTACTGCAAAATAGCGTTCTGCCAGGATTACGGCAACATAGTCGTCTACCGGGCAAGGTGGAACTTGCATGGTGGTAGGGATCAGTCGTTTTAAACCACTGGGCGGGTTTTCTCTCCAGTAACGCTTGCGCGCTTCGTCAGTAGAACGATGCTCATTTACAGGAACAATGGTTAGTTTTTGGCTGGCGCTAGCAATGCCTGTTAATGCAGCTTGCGCAGTGCCCGAAGTAGTGCGATCGCCGATGACGATAGTGGTTACTTTATGGGTTGTGACAAGTTCAGTCACTACGCTAACCAATTCATCAGTCATAATAATAGTTTTAAAAATAACACCTTGCTCTCTATGTACTATGGCGATGCCGCATTTTTCGCGACCTGGGTCGATAGCAAGTACTTTGTGATCTGCCATCATCAAACCTCCCCATCATTACCCGTTACTCTTATATTACCAATTTTAATATAACACATATG
>JAEZVB010000001.1 GCA_023443285.1 Bacillota bacterium | reverse complement strand
GTACTAGCGACGAAAAGAAATTTTCGTTAAACCACCCTACGATTACTCTGGATGGATGCGCTAAGGGATGTGCGAGGAAGGCTGTTGAAAAATATTGCTTTAAACCGATGGTGGCAATAAATATAGGGGAGCTTATTGGCGAGCAGGAGGCGCTCGCCGGCATTGAGATACAAACTGGCCCTATGCATGGTTGTATGACAGAAATTGAAAAGGTTTATGGTATTGTTACGCATGTCATAGATTCATTGGCCGCCATGTATGAAAAAGCCCAGGCGGCGCAAAAAAATAGCTGTGATTCGTCAACCTGCAGTTGCGGATGCGGAGGCAGCGAAAGTAGTTGTGGCTGTGGTTGTGAGGGTGGCGGCGAGGTTGCGCCTGTCGGCAATCAACAGGTTATTAGTGAACCCAACTCGAAGGGAATTGTAATTTATACGAAATCAGGTTGTCCATTTTGTGCTAAGGTTTTACAAGAATATCAGGAGCAAAAAATTAGTTTTCAAGAAATTAACACAAGTATATATCCGTGGGCTAAAAAACTGTGCCAAGACAAATATGGCACTGACAAGGTACCCGTCATTGTAAGAGACGGAGGTGTTATACAAATTGGTGACAGCGAGGGCAAAGGCTGACAAGTATAATAAGCTGGCCGTGAGCCAGGAGTAAAGCGACAAGCCAAAAATCTTCGTGGGATTTTTGGCTTGTCGCTTTTTAACTATTATTTGATTAAATCCAAGAGCTCTTTGCCTTGCAATTCAACACCATACCATTTGATTAACACAGTATATCCCTTGGATTTTTCAAAAGGATAACAGTTGTCATGCTTGCGTTAGCTAAGGTTTCAACTGCATTTTTATACATCGCTTTATTTTCTTCTAAGCCTGATAATTGTCCTAAACAGGATGCACCATGCGTGTTTTCACTGATAAAGTTAGACTAGGCAGAAGGCAACTGCAGCATTCTAAGTGTGTGTCCGGTGGGGGCTGTGTCAAAAATGACATAATCATATTTGCTATTAATGTTTCCATCGGTTAAATAATGGGAGAATTCATTAAAGGCTGCAATTTCTACAGTGCAAGACCCTGATAATTGTTCCTCCATATTAGCAATTACCGATTCCGGCAATATGCCTTTATGATATCGACCCCTTTGTGTTTAAGTGTTTCGATAACAGTTGCCACCCGTAGCAGTTTTTTGCGACACTTGACCCGCAAACGCCTGTAGAACAACACATAGCCGGGTCATAAATCACTATTTTTTTATAGTATCACTCTCCATGTTTTTATTATCTATCCATTAGATTAAATCGGATTTTACCCGATGGATGAGATCTTCCATTTTGGACTTAATTAAACTGCGGACGATCCGGAATTCCTCCTCATTTTTTCCTGAGGGATCATCTAGTCCCCAATCCTCGCGATGGTTACATGAAATAATCGGGCAACCCACATTACACCCCATTGTTACCACTATATCAACGCTGGGTATATCCTGAAGCAGCTTAGGCTTTTGGTGAAGCTCCATGTCGATGCCGATTTCCTTCATAATTCGTACAGCGTCTTGATTAATTTGCTCCCGTTGCTCTGTTCCTGCGGAAAAACATTCCAATACCTCAAGTCCCAAAACCTTGCCAAAAGCCTCGGCCATTTGAGAACGACATGAGTTATGAACACAAATAAATGCTACTCGTTTCAAGGTATTTGCCTCCTAATATTATTTAACAGTCGTCAAATTTTTGTACATTGCTTGTATCAAAAACATAATGAGTATTTGCATCCATAAGGAGTTTTTCCAAAAACGGATATTCTGTATAAGCGTTAGCTGGAATACTGTAGTATACCCACTGCGCCTTTTTTTATGCTTGGATTAAACCGACCATTCTTAACTTATTAAGGTGCTTGGAGGTTGCTGATTGAGAGATGGATAAAATTTGCTCAATTTCACAAACGCACCGCGTGCCACTCTGAAGATAACACATAATGGCTAAGCGGTTATAATCGCCTAGTGCCTTTAAAGCATCAATGAATTTCATAAATCACCGCCGAATATTATTATAAAAGGTGTTACTAAATATGCAATAGTTATTTTTAATTGAATGTTATTTAAAATTGAAGCTAAAATATTCTGCGGTAAGTTTTGCTAAAAAAATAGTTGCAAATACAAACTATTTCGTGTTGCAATCACGCTAATGATAAATGGTAATTTATTCAATCAATGAATGAAGAAGCCTTATATGGGAGCTAAGGATGCTGCGACACCAGGCTAAGCAAAGCGACTAAGAAGATAACCGGAAATCTATACTCAGAGAGCGAAGTTCAGGGTTTACCTGAAGATATGGTTGCTACCTCTTTTGGATGTGGTAATTCGACAGCACTGGAGGAGCTTTTTTCTGGTGAAATAGTATTAGATTTAGGCAGTGGTGCCGGGCTGGATGTTTTGCTTTCTGCAAGGAGAGTTGGTCCTCATGGTAAGGCATATGGTTTAGACATGACTGATGAGATGCTGGAAGAAGCCAGGCGAAATCAGAAAAAGTCGGGAATTGCCAATGTAGAGTTTTTAAAAGGGCATATTGAGGAGATTCCTTTGCCGGACAATTCTGTAGATGTTATTATTTCAAATTGTGTAATTAATTTGTCTGCCGATAAAGATAAGGTGCTAAAAGAATGTTTCCGGGTTTTGAATCCCACTTTTTCCCCAAGCTTCCAGTACTCACGCAGGCCAACTGCATAAACTAAGGGTTCTATTTTTCCAAGATCAATTCTGCCGCTTTCTCCAATACATGTCATCTATATGTATCTCGACAATTTCGCCAAAAAAGATAACAAAATCCCCCATCTCGATTTCCCTACTAACCTTGCATTCAAGATTATAAGGACATTCCTCAATAAAGTTATTAATGCTTAGTTATGTTACATAGATTTGCTAAATCTTTAGTGGGTTTTACCTGGTTTACATTTGTCAACACATACAAAAAATCGCCGGCAATTATGCGTGTATCTCCCTTAGGAACTAATTCAGTTTCGCCACGTTTTATACTTACTACTAAGCTATAAGGTGGCCAGTCAATTTTCTTCAATTGAGTACCATCTAGTTTTGATCCTTTACAAACAACTACTTCAAGAAGTACCCTTTTCTGAGTTGTGACATTAATAAAAGTCTTTTTTTGTTTACTAAGGGAACGCTCTAACAGCTCTTCATAAATTGGTTTAGACTTTAAAACATCTGCTACGAGATAAGAAGTCATTGATACCACAATCAATGGTAACATATGACTAAAAGAACCGGTCATCTCCATAATCAAGATACTACCTGTTATAGGGGCTTTAACAACGGCAGAAAAATAAGCTGCCATAGATAGTACAATTAAATTTATACCGTAAGCCGATTCTAATAAGCCATATTGAATAGCGATATGGCTAAATACACTACCTGATAATGCACCGATGACTAGCATTGGTAAAAAGATTCCACCCGGTACGCCTGAACCATAACTAAGCATAGTGAAGAAAAACTTTGTGATTAGTAATATAATTAATATCGTCAGGCTAAATGATGTTGTTGCTAATTCATTAATTAAGTTATTACCCCCACCTAGCACCTGCGGTAGAACAAAACCGAGTATACCAGCGATTATCAGCGGCAATGCTGCTTTTTCTGTTGCGGTGAACGTCCTTTGGTTTTCATATGCATTCAAAGTTATTATTAATATACGGTTAAAGGCAAAACCTAAAAAGCCTATTATTATACCTAAAATTATTATATACCAGTAGTAGCGGATTGGAAGAATAGGTAGGCCAGTAAAATTAAATATCGGATTTATACCAAAAAAGTATTGGGACACTAAAGAGGCTGTTAGTGCGGCGGCTACAGTAGACATTAGAACCGTGGGTGAAAAATTTTTATGCAATTCTTCTAAAGAAAATATAACTCCGGCAAGTGGTGCATTAAATGCTGCCGCCAGTCCTGCACTAGCCCCACTGGTGATCAGATAACTTTCTTCGATTTTTGTTCTACTTAAGGAGCGGCTAAGTCCTTGACCTATTGTTGCTCCTAATTGGATAGAAGGACCTTCCCGTCCTAAAGATAGACCTGCACCAATGGCTACTACTCCGCCTATAAATTTACAGATAAGTACATTTAGCCATTTCATTTTCATTAGGCCTAAGATTGTGCCTTTTACTTGTGGAATTCCGCTTCCAGCAGACATGGGTTCAACTTTAACAAGATAAGCTAATAATTTTGCAATTCCTATAAGGCCTAAAAATAATACTACTGTCATTAACATATGACCGGATTGAAAATAGAGAAAAATAGTATCACGAATTTCTTCTACTTGCTCTAACAACAATCGAAATAAAACAATAATGATTCCGACAAACAGTCCGATCAAAATGCCTTCTCCAAATAATTTTAACCTAAAATCGTGCCAGTGAGTTAAAGAATAATATATTTTACTAATCCCTTGAGAATGCACACTATTTCTTCCTTTCATTTTTCATATGGTGCAACATAGCTAATATAATCTAATAACAAAAACATAGGAATGGTTAACGATACCATCCCTATGTTTTTGTTATTTTACATCGCTAATGAAATCCGTAACCTTTTGCAACACATCATGTGGACCTACAACTACGATACGATCATTCTCTTGAAGAACTGCATATGGCCCTGGTGAGACAATGATTTCCGTATTTCGGCGAATTGCCACAATTGTTGCTCCTGTATTATGCCATAGCTTAATGTTTGCTAACGATTGCCCAATTACTTTGGATTGCTTCGAAATATGAACTTCAATTGGATTATAAGGTGCGAGATTTTTCAATCTATCAGAGTATCGCATAATTTCGGTAATAATCTTACGAAAGTCCCTATCAGTTTCTTCTTTCCTTTCAAGAAGTATTTCCAACTCTTGTCTTAATGAGTAAGCGGAAGTCATTTCCTTATTATGCTCAATCAGATGATACGCCTGCTGTGATGACAGTACAATAATTTCTTTTCCTTGTGATACAGAAACAATATTTGCTTCTTTTAGGAGAGCAACAGCCTTACGAATGGTCTCCGGTGAAACATTATACTGACTGGCAAGTAAGGTTCGCCCCGATATTTTATCTCCCACCGAAAATTCGGCATTAACTATTCTTTTCGCAATATCTACTGCAATCGATTGATAAGTAGCGATAGACTTTTTCACTTGATTCACTCCAACTCCGGAAATAGTAGTTTTATAATATATATTTATTATACATTAAATTTTGATTAAAACCTACATCTAAAAACTTTATAAAAAAAGGAGATTGTTAGTTTTGCGTAGAATAATATTTACTCGTATGGCTTTCTTAATGGCATTTTTGTTTAGTGTGACATTTATATATCAAGATATAAATACTTCTTGGGGGTTAATCTATAAATTTACAATTATAAAAAATTGAAATGTAAAGCAGGGGGATTTTAGGAGGAGTCTGTCACCTACAGGCTTCTTTTTGTCTTTTTTAGCTAGAGAAACTAGATTGGGGGGACAGTATGGATAGTAAGAACTTTATTGAGTGGCCTTGCTCAAAGCAGCTAAGTGAAGCTGAAGTTGATTTTGAGTTGACTAGTTTCGAACCCACTAATAGTGAGAACAAAGACCCAAATAATATTATGGTTTACTCAGAGGGTTGGGCAAATGGGCCTATTGCCGCTATTCTACGAGGTGGTATAAATGCGAAGGCAGTACTTGATGTCCTAGCCAGTTCAGGGATTAGAGAAATCAAAATATACCACTTGGAAGAGACGGTTTCTCACTTAGAAGACATATTTTTATCATCGGTAGTGGAACCAGCTTATGCCATGTTCGATAATGTCACTATTGACTGGCGGCGAGATGTCTCTGTACATGAACTTGTTGAGAAAATTGGACAACAATATAGCATGCTGTTTTTTGGTGCGCCTCTGGCAGAATCTGAAGTATTGCCGTTTTATCAAGATATTAAAAGCCGTTATAGAGGTAGCGTTACTATTGTTCGGGCACCCTTCCATGATATTGATTTTGATGAAGGTGATGAGATATATAGGTGGGTACGTCAACAAACATTTGAAGCTGCTGATTTTTCTTTTGCGTCGTTACTTCGTTGTTACAAAAGAAAACTTGGTAAAAAAGTCGCTGTCATACTGCCAAGTTTAAACGAAGAACGTACAGTGGGAAATGTTATAAAAACCGCCCTGGAAGTTAAGGGGGCGGGAATCATTGACGAAATAATTTTAATTGATTCTCAATCTAACGATAATACAGTTGAAATTGCAAAGTCTTATGGAATACCAACATATCTTCATGCAGATATTGAACCGAAAATGGGAAGCCATAAGGGCAAAGGCGAAGCAATGTTCAAAAGTTTGTTTGTCACTGACGCGGATATACTAACGTGGGTAGATACAGATATTGAGAGTATAACACCAAGCTTTTTCTATGGTTTATTGGGTCCTATGCTAACAAACCCAGATATCAGGTTTGCAAAAGGTTACTTTACCCGGCCGGTACGTGTGGAAGCAACAGGGCTGGAATTAGGGGGTGGCCGGGTTACTGAAATTTTAGCTCGTCCATGGATAAATAGTTTTTTGCCGTTATTATCAGGGTATATCCAGCCGCTAGCCGGAACGGTGGCAATCTATCGTGACGAAATGTATAAAATGCGAATTCCAACTAATTATGGTGTAGAAATTGCTATGCTAATACAAGCATTAGAAAATAGCGGGTTATGGTCAACCTGCCAGGTCAACCTGGGTGAAGTGATTCATCAGTCAAAAAATGTGACTAGTTTAAGCGAAATGTCTTTTCAAATTGTACAAGTTTTAATTGAGTTAATGGGAATGAACAATGTTAGAAAGAATGATACTTTGCGGCGTGTATACTCTGCCCATGGACATTTTGAAATCAATAATAAACGATTCAAGACTCATTGGCGAAATTATGTCTGAGAATTTTGTCAATAAGACTCTTTAAGCAAAGAAGAGCTAATCTCTAGTCTGAGAAGGGGAGGTCAGTAGAGTTGAGTTCAATATTGGATATTGACTTGGGCAAAATCAATCATACCTATAGATCCTAATATTAAAATTTTAGGTGCTAGTAGTGACCATCTCATTGTCGACGTCTCGGATTCGGAAACCTATATACAGGTGGGCGGAGAAATTTCTTTTAATTTAGCATATTCGGGATTATTATCAGCCACTCAGTCAAGATATATAGGCAAGCAGTTTAAGGGAGGTTAATTATGGTTGAATTAGTAAAGAACTTTAATCAGAATCTGATTCAGCGTCTGGTTCAACTTGAAAGTGAAGCTTTCGGTATTGGGGGCATGAATGAGTGGCATCTTGTGCCGCTTATAAGGCATGGACGTGTGTATATAACCCGATCCCATGAAGGCATAGTTAACGGATTAGTTCAATATTTCTTAGATTGGAACAACCCCCAAAAAGCTTACATGATGGGAGTGTCAATAGCTAAAGAATATCGAGGAAAAGGTGTAGGAACCAGATTTATTAAAGAAACATTTGTAGCTTTAGGCAAGGAAGGGATTAAAGAAGTTGAATTAACCGTTGATCCTAAAAATATAGCCGCTGTAAAAGTCTATCAAAACAAGCTGGGCTTCCAGGAAATTGATTTTAGAAAGAATGAGTATGGTGAAGGTGAAGACAGACTGGTAATGAATGCTTTAATAATTAATATTGAGTGATATACATTCTGGACTCAATGAAGGGAGGAAGGCGCTAGATGAGATTTATAGGAGTAATTTTATTTTTCTTAATGCTAAGCAGCACAGCTCATGCAATTTCACCTGTTACGCCTGAAGTGATTAGAGAGGCTCAAAAATATGGACAAGATCATGCAAAAATCCAGGAACGAGATTTTTTGCGGCCCTGGATATCGTATGAAGAAAAAGCTGAAAGATTAAATGAAGCTGCTGAACATGCACGGATATATACGCCATTTCTACTGATAGCTTCCGATACTAGGGCGAAAAGTTTAAAGGGACAGATAGTTAATCTGGCAGATAGCGAAAAAATTTTAAAGGACTATGCCGGAACGTTGACGTTTAGTGTTGTTTTATTTGGGGCGGAAGCGCATTTTGGACAGAACACTAAGGTAACGTTAGAGCAGAATAATCAAATAATCAAAGCATATGAAGTCATAATACCAAAAGAAGCTAAAAAAACAGTTGGGCAATCTAATAAGTTAAATTATTTGTTGCAGTGTTATTTTTATTTTAAGGAAAAAGAAATTGAACGGCATAAACCAATGGTTTTATCAATTATTACGGGCGACAAAAAGACACATCGATTTTATTTTTCTTCTAAAAATGTTAAATAAGATAAAATAACAGAGGGGCAAGGGCGTCCGCAGTGAGGAGGAATCTGAAGTAAGCCTAAACCCTTGGGCTGACTATCAAACGGTTAAATGATAGGAGCCGTATGAATATAGAGGTTAACGTATGGTTCTGTGTGAGCTTATAGGTGAAATTCCTGTTGGCTACTTAATTAATGGGTAGTCTCATACTCGATATAAAAAAAGGGGGCAATTATGCAGGAAGTAAAGCGTAGAATCAATAGGATTGTTTTATTTGATATGGATAATACTCTTTTACAGGGGCGGTTTATTGATAAAGCGGCGGCGGAAATTGGCTTTTCCAATAAACTGGAACAGGCCAGGAAGGAGATTCAGCATGCCGTGTTGCGAACGCAAACGATAGCAAGCTTTCTTGCTGGGACAAGCAGGCAGCAAATCTTTCAGATTGTCGACAGTATTCCGCAGGTTGCGGATGCTGTAAAGGTTATCACAGAGCTAAAGAACCTGGGGTATATGACGGCAATTGTCAGCGACAGTTATGACTGTGTGGTGCAACGGGTGGCCAAACGGCTTGGCATTGATTTGACTTTTGCCAATCAGCTTGAGTTTGCACAGGATAAAGTAACCGGTGTTGTTAGAATTCCCGGTTATTTTCAGAAGACGGAAGGGTCCTGGTGTGAGCATGCCGTATGCAAAAGTCACTTGGTGCGGTTTATTGTTGAACAGTGCCGAGTTGCTGCAGCAGATATCGTGGCCGTGGGTGACAGTGAAAATGATGTGTGTATGGTGCGTTTTGCCGGTCGCGGGGTTTCCTTCTGCACCCAGCATCAGTTGCTGAGGGACAGTGCCAAGCATCATATTGAAACCCGGGAGTTTGGGCCTCTGCTGACCTGGGTACAGTAATAGAATGGCAGATTCAAAAATTCATTGGAATAGATGGGAGTGTTTTCATGGAAAAAAAGAACAGAGAAGAAACCGGGCTGGCTTCATGGCCGCTAAAGGATAATAAGGCGGCTATTCATATAGTGAATTTCGAAAACTTGCAGGAGAGCTGCATACAGCACAATCGCACTACCGCGATAACGGACGGCTGGCACGAAGGCGCTGTGGCCGCCGTTTTGCGCGGCGGCGTCAACGCAAGAGCCGTGCTGGATGTTCTGGCAGCATCAGGCGTAAGACACATAAAAATTTTTCATTTGGAAGAAAGGCTGCCGCAACTGGAAGAAGTGTTTTTGTCTTCTGTTGTGGCTCCGGCCAATGCTATGTTTGACAGTGTATCTGTCATGTGGCGGCGGGATGCTTCGGTGGCGGAGTTGGCCAGAGCAATCGGCAGTGAGTATGCCATGCTGTTTTTCGGGGCACCGCTGGCTTTCTCGGAAATACAGCCCTTATATCAGGCGGTTAAGGAGCACTATGAAGGCAGCGTGACGATTGTGCGCGGACCGGATGATGCGGTACATTTTGACGAGAGTGATGAGATTTTTCGCTGGGTGCGGCAGCGGACGTTTGACGCCGGGGACTTTTCGCTGCCGGCAGTATTGCGCGGCTATAAGCATGAATTAAATAAAAGAGTGGCTGTTTTATTACCCAGTCTCAATGAGGAACGGACGGTGGGCAATGTTATTAAAACGGCCTTAGAGGTAAAGGCTACCGGTCTGATTGACGAGGTGATTTTGGTGGATTCTGCTTCTACGGATAACACCGTTGCGATTGCCAAGTCTTTTGGAATTCCGGCTTATGTGCATCCTGAAATACGCCCGGAAATCGGCAGTTATCGCGGCAAAGGGGAAGCGATGTTCAAGAGCGCATTTGTTACCGACGCTGATATTTTAGCTTGGGTGGACACGGATATTGAGAGCATTACGCCACGTTTTTTTTATGGTCTGCTGGGACCGATGTTTACAAATCCGGCAATTCGTTTTTCCAAAGGATATTTTGCCCGGCCGGTCAAGGTAGAAACCTCCGGGATAGAATTAGGCGGCGGCCGTGTGACGGAGATATTAGCCCGTCCCTGGATTAATGCCTTTATGCCGCATTTATCCGGGTTTATTCAGCCATTAGCCGGAACGGTGGCTATTTATCGGGATGAACTTGTAAATATGCGTATTCCGGTTAACTATGGCGTGGAAATGGCGATGTTAATGCAAGCGGTGGAGCAGGCGGGACTTTGGGCGACCTGCCAGGTAAATCTCGGTACGGTAGTGCATAGGTCCAAAGATGTTGTCGGACTGAGTGAGATGTCCTTTCAAATTCTGCAGGTGCTGGCGGAGATGGGAAGGGGCAGTGGGGATGGTCGCAGCTACAATACGTTACGGCGTGTTTATTCTGCCCAGCGGCAGTTTGAGATCGGCAGCAAACGGTTTGACGTGAGCTGGCGGGAGTACGGGGAAATGCCTAAGAAGTAAGCGGTTTTATTTTTAGGAGTAGCGCAAGTTTCATGGGGAAAGGAGGCCTTTTGTGGGGGAGGTCATGGTTAGAAGGCTTGATGTAATGAAATGGCTGATTCTACTGCTTTTTGCGGTTCTGATCAGCCGCTTGGGTTATCTGCAGGTTGTACAGGGACAGAATTATGTGCGGCTGGCAGATGGGAACCGCCTTCACATTGTACCCATTAAAGCACCGCGGGGGATCTTTTATGATCGTAACGGGGTACCGCTGGTTTCGAAACGACCTAGTTTTGCCGTGACGGTCGCAACTGGTTCTTCTTCAATACCGGACGCAGAGATGGCAGCGTTGAGCCGGATTTTAGATATGGATGTTACCGAAATCAGAGGAAAAATAAATCGCCACAACGGATTTTCCTATGTTCCGGTGCGGTTAAAGACAGATGTCGATCAAAAGACGATAAGCAAAATAGAAGAAAATCGCAGTGCGTTTCCCGGGATTGTGATTAAGGCTCAACCGGTGCGAAAGTATATTTACCAGGACTTTGCCGCCCATATTTTTGGTTATGTCGGAGAAATTAGCGAGGCGGAGCTAAAACAGAAAAAAGAGGATGGTTATAAAACTGGGGATATCATAGGAAAAGCCGGTCTGGAAAAAGTCTATGACAAATATATTCGCGGAACGGCTGGCGCTGAGCGCATCGAAGTGGATGTCAACGGGCAGCCGGTTCAAGTGCTGGATGAGCGACAGCCCGTGGCGGGCAATGATGTAGTGCTGACTCTTGACTATTCTATTCAGCAGGCGGCTGAGCAAGCAATGGACGAAAGACTGCGTTATTTGCAGTCAAGTCTGCATAGGCGTAAAGCGAAGGCGGCGGCAGCGGTGGTCATGAATCCGAAG
>JAEZVB010000104.1 GCA_023443285.1 Bacillota bacterium | reverse complement strand
GGCTTACATAGACAAGCTTTGCTCCGCTGCGGAAAAGTTCATCGATATCCATGCCATCTTTTTTCATAGGTATTGCCTGTATTGTAAAGGCATAGTTGGCAAAAATCCGTCGGCCATTTTTAAAACCAGGATCCTCAAAGGCTATGCTATCTGCTTTTGTTTTTAGCAAACTGCATAATGTGTTAAGCAGACTCTGAACACCTGGCCCGATGATAATTTGCTCTTCCCGAGCCACTACGCCTCTTGATTCGCGGATATATTTTGCGATTTCCTTGCGCAGTTCTGGCTCACCCTGCACATGCCCATAACCAACAAGGCGGTCTTTGTTTAAAAACACTTTGTTAATATAGCGTTTCCACAGTGGAAAATCAAAACCGTCAATATCCATTTCGCCACTGGCAAAATCATAAATAAAGTTCCGCGTCATCACAGGCTGAAGCTTTGAGGTGTCACTTTGGCTGGATGTTACACTTCGTTTAAAAGTCATAACCTCAAGCTTATTCACAAGATAACGCGCCCGGTTGCTATTTAGGATATAGCCCTCACTCATCAACTGTTGATAGGCTTTCTCAACAGTAATTTTGCTAACAGAAAGATTTGCCGAAAGCCCTCGGATTGAGGGCAATTTATCGCCTTCGCACAAGCTATTTTGTTCAATGGCCTGCTTAAAATATGTGTAAACCTGCATATATAACGGTTCTTTACTATTGGAATTCAGTTGAATTAATTCCATGAGTCCTCCAAACTGTACCTATTAATCTTCTGCATTCTGTATATTTTAAAAGGTTCATTTCTATTTTATAATACAAATATATTTTTCTAAAGAGATTCTTCAATGAGCAACTATATTTTCTCCGATAAAGCCTTCGAATAAAGTCCTGTAACATATCTCAAAACCAAGGGGGATTTACTTATGACAATTTTTAAAGCACTGGCAGTAGCCGGCTCAGATACCAGTGGCGGTGCCGGACTGCAGGCAGACTTAAAAACCTTTCAGGAGTTAGGCGTATATGGTATGACAGCAATCACTGTCATAGTATCACAAAATCCGCATAATAATTGGTCGCATGACATATACCCCTTACCGCTGGAGGTACTGGAAGCACAAATGGAAACCGTCCTGGGCGGAATTGGTGTGGATGCATTAAAAACAGGAATGTTGGCAACAAACGAAGTAATGTCGCTTGTCGCCAAAAAAATCGATCAGTATTCAGTGAAAAACATTGTAGTTGACCCTGTTATGGCCTGCAAAGGGACTGACGAGGTATTGCATCCTGAGGCAACGGTTGGTATCCGCGAAATCCTAGCTCCGCGCGCCACCATCATTACTCCCAATGTATTTGAAGCCACCCAGTTAAGCGGCATCCGTTCCATTCGTTCGCTTGAAGATATGAAAGCGGCTGCTATGGAAATCTACAAACTTGGCCCCAAAAATGTATTAATAAAAGGCGGAGCCAAGCTAGATACAACAGATGCAGTGGATATACTGTATGATGGTAAGGAATTCACTATTTTGCCTGCCCCAAAAGTTAATACAACATATACCCATGGCGCCGGCTGCACCTATGGGGCTGCCATCACCGCCGGACTCGCCAAAGGGTTGTCTGTGCTAGCTGCAGTGAAACAGGCCAAAGAATTTATTACTGCAGCCATCCAAGCATCTTTCCCTTTAAATGCTTATGTCGGCCCAACCTACCATGCAGCACACCGCTTAAGCAAGTAATGTTTCCCACCGGTTTTCGCTGAGCCGCAAAACGCAGACGATCTTTTCTATAAAGAAAGCACGGCTTGCGCCGAGCCTTTAGCGAAGGTGGAAGTCGATGTTGCCCTTATCCTGTTTTAAGAAAGTTATACTTTCTGTTAGGGTAAAAAAATGCCTTGAACGCGAATCAATCTGACTCGCATTCAAGGCATTTTTTGTCTGCAGTAATTAAACTGTTAGCTCGGCGTGCTTCCAGTGGCTAGCCTCTACCCGGTTACGCCCTAAAGTCTTAGCACGATATAATGACTGATCGGCTGCCAGAAGCAAATCGGCTTCTGTTATTTTATCCAAGTGCTCACTAAACTCGACGGTAGCCACCCCAATACTAATTGTCACCGGAATTTTGTCAGCGTTGATGGCAAATACCTGTTTTTCGATTTGTACACGTAAGTTTTCTGCCAGCATATAGGCTATTGTCGCATCTGTATCCGGTAAAATCACGGCAAACTCCTCGCCCCCATAGCGGGCAGGCAAATCAGTAGCACGAAATTGCTGTTTTAGCAAACCACCCATTTCTTTTAGGATTATATCTCCGATTTGATGCCCCCAGGTATCATTAATCTTTTTGAAAAAATCAATATCTATCATCAACAGACTAAGCGGTTGACCATATCGCCGCACCCGGTTCATTTCTTTTTTAAGAATAAAGTCAAAAATCCGCCGGTTGGCAATTCCCGTTAACATATCAGTTAAGCCGATTTTCTTGATACTACCATATAAATGTTCCCGATCAAGCCCCATCGCTGTCTGGTTGGCAATGGTCTTCAATGTAGCTTCTGTTTGGGAATCACTATCTGTCTGGCGCTTATAATCCCAACAAAAAACGATAACTCCCTGAAGGATCTGGCGAAAAAAGAGCGGCATTACCTGCACTGTCTTATCAGCCGCCAAGGGCAAAGTTACTAATACTTGTTTTGTATCTTGCCATACCTCAGCGATTTCTTTGTTAGTAAATAAAGCTTCTATCCGGTCAACCATGAGTGACGATAGATTCTGAACATGCACACCCCGGAGCACGGGCGGAGTAGAATGGCGCTGAACGACAAAAGCGGCACAGCCATCTACCTTCAAAAAATTGCCTAACGTTCTACTGACTCTTTCTAACAGAATGCTGGGCGAAGGCTGGTTTGCCACAACCCGTCCCACTTCATGCAGCAGTTCAATCTCCTCGGATTTTCTTGCTAATATATCATTCATCCTGGCCATTTTTACGGCGACAGCTGCTTGATTCGCGTAAATTTCTACCAACTTACGTTTGTGTTCAGGCACCTCTCCCTCTAAAAGCACCTCCAGAACTCCTGCCAGCCTTCCGTCAATCATAATTGGTAAACCTAACAAAGACTGCTCCTCGGACTGGAAGGACTCTGAAGATAAACCCGGCAAATGCGCAAACAGGTTCTTCCCAGTTATATAAACGATCTGACCAGCCAGATAGCTTTCTCCCATAAACTTTTGTCTAAGTGGCGTTTCCCGGAGATCACCACTTTTTTTATAGGCGATAACCCAAAAAACTGGTGGTTGCCCTTCCAGTAAGCTCAAAAAGACATGCTCTGCTCCCAAGGTGTGCGCAACTTCATTTACAAGCCCGTTCAGAATATCTGACAATTTCCCCTTTTCCTTTATTGTACTATTACACTGCGAAATAGTACTCTTGAAGTTTCCATACTCCATTATCAGTTCTTGAAGCTGCTGGCGTTGTTTCCCCGCTTGTCGCTTCCACAACTGTCGAATAGCAGTTACTCTTCCTGCCGTGTTAGATTTTAAGAACATACCACCAATATCCTGAAATTTTATCATACTATTTGTCCCTCTCAGGTCTTCTGTATCCTTAGGCACTAGACGTTAACTACCTCAGTAATATGGATATTTCGAACCTGCTCCAAATCAATAAAGTCTCCATCCCGTGTATGAACGACAGGACGCTCGGAAACAAGCTTACTGAGATAAACAACTATTGCTTCCCGCCCATCACTGAGGCGAACAATATTACCAATAAACTGTTCTCTAACATTGTTAAGAAATATGCTACTAACCTTGGTATCCAATGTTTCAAACACTTGCCTGACCATGGCTTCTACAGCTCCAAAGGGTGTCATCCTGTTTCCTTGCTCATCTATGCTTGTCATAGTCGCATACATATCGGCAATACGGATTATCTGAGCAAAAAGATGGATTTTATTACCGGTAAGCTTCAGGGGATAACCTGTGCCATCCTCCAATTCATGGTGCTGCAATACTCCGGCAAGAACACTGAACGGGAGCTGGTAGGCACTTCGTTTTAGCAGGTTGTATCCCTCTATTGTATGATTTCTTACCGTTTCCTTTTCAGCAGGCGTTAGCTCTCCTTGCTTTTTGTTGAGAATATCTTGAGAAAAATTGATTTTCCCCACATCATGCAAAAGAGCCGACAGCATTACATCTTGTAAAGTTTTGGCGGAAAGACCCAGCCATCGTCCTAACACTCCGGCAATAACAGCTACATTCAAAGAATGTTGGGCAAGCCGCTCTGGCCCCCCAGCCAGCATGTATAATAAATTAATTCCACCAGGAACAAGTGAAAATTCCCGGAAAGATTTGTCGGCAAGCTCTCTCATTTTAAATAGGGGAACTACTTTCATATAGCGAATTTGCTCAAAAGCAGTTTCTATTTCTTTAACGCTATCTTCAAATCCAGCATAAAACTTTTTTTTAAGCTTTGATACTGCGGGTTTTTCAAACAGGGCCGGTATTGCTTTCGGCCTGACAGTTCCTTTTTTGTCGGAAATATCCACAGCATAGATATTCCAGTTCTTCAAGCGGGCAATCAACTTTTCAGTTAAAACCGTGCCTTCAGTCAAAACAATCCGCCCGGCAGAGTTAATGGCCGGTTTATCCAAAATCATACCTGGTTCAACATCCTGGATACGAAATCTTCTACTCAGCATGAAAGATATCTCCCTCCAAGGCCAAGGAGTCTACGAGCCAGTTTACCCAATACTTTCCCTCTAAATTCCAAAATACGCATAGATATATAAGCTATTTTTCATATAGGTTACCTGTTTAAGCCTTCCACTGAAGTGAACATTAGCTTTTCCCACATCACAACGACTATGTACCATTTTAGGGATATATTCAAACTAATAAAGCCAAAACCCTGCAAAATTATCAAAAATTGCAGGGTTTTAGCATAGATATCTTCGCTATGTTTATTACACGTAGCCTTACCGCACTATCTCCGATATTTCGGCCACTTAATTATCCCAGTTCCAAGACTTACCCCTAAAATTACGAGAAATAGCGCCACCAAATGACTCCACTGTAACTGCTCACCCAAAAACAACACCGAGGCAAATACGCCGGTGACTGGTATAACATTTTGAAACAGCGACGCCTTCGACGCGCCAAGCCGCTGTATCCCCATATTCCACCATAAAGCACCTAATGCCGTATTGACTAAGCTGGAAAACAAAAGCACACTAAGCGGCCATACTCCGAAAGCACCCTCGTACACCCACTCTGTATTTACGAAAAGACCGAATACTAGCAGCCCGATTGTCGCAAGAGCATGCGTATATGCTGTTACCACTAACGGCGTAACCATTACTGTACTTTTCTTTACAAATATGTAGCCAATAACTGCTGCCAGCATGGACCCGAACATAACCAAATCGCCAAGAAGAGTAGCCGTTCCCTGGGCTTTTCCTGCTACCACCATGACTACTCCACTAAACCCCAGGATAACGCCCACTCCCTTAGACCAAGTCAAGGGCTCTGCAGCCAACCGGCTGGCTAGAATCAACGTCAACAGTGGATTTAGACCTAGAATAAGAGCGGCATGGGTTCCACTAGTAACTGCGACCCCCCACGACAGAGTAATGTGATGTAGAAAAATACCGAAAAGTGCCACTCCGGCCATCGGCAGCCATACGACGCGCGGCGGTTTTTCATAGCCATATTTAGAAATAACAGCAGGAACCAGCAGGCAGGTAGCTAAAAAAAGCCGAACAGGCGCGAGTGCAAGCGGTGGAAAAAAGTTTGTAAGGTATTTAATCATTACCACATTTATGCCCCATAGCAATGAAACCATTAGCAATAAGGCAAAGGTAGCTCTATATGCATATTCTGTCTTTTCAGTAATACTCTGTTTGTCACAACAATTGGCTCTTTCCATTCCTACACCCCGATCAATAACTCGTTATAGTTAAATCATTAGCATGATATTGTTAATAAAACAATCTTACATGGTGTTATTTTACAGAAAAAATCCTTGCTATTCATGAACAATGTTGATAAAATATAGCACAATATTGACAGGAGTGTATAGTATGGTTATCGATAAAAGCAAGTTGCGCTGCAACCATAGTATTGATAAAGATTTCCCGGTAGACATCCACCGCAGTGAACATCACCATATCGGGCCTATCATTGAGTGCCACTGGCATGACAATTTTGAAATACTCTATTTTGAAAAAGGCGAAGCCTTGATTTACTGTAACTCGCATCCCATCCGGGTTGGTCCCGGAGAATTAATCATCATCAACAGTAATGACTTACACTACGGTGAAAATTTGTCCCCGCATCTTATTTATTATGTAATAGAATTTAACCTATCGTTTATAGACAGTAATCATATTGATTTATGCCAGACAAAGTACCTGACCCCACTTGTCCAAAACAGGATTTTGTTTTGCAATCAAATTCACCGAAAGGATGAACTTATAGCCGAAGTACTCCCACTTATCGAAGAATATTATCGCCAGGAACTGGGCTTTGAATTAGCTGTCAAAGCCTACATTTATCGAATTATAGTTCTGCTGCTACGATGCCGTGGCGAACAAACCATCAGTGAAGCCGAAAAAGATCGCCAACACAAAACGTTAGTGCGTCTTAGTCCGGTACTAGAATACTTGGACTCTCATTATACAGAACCACTTAGTCTTAGGCAACTATCGGCTAGGGCTAACATGAGCACTCACTATTTCTGCCGTCTGTTCAAAAGCCTTACCGGTAAATCACCAACTGAATACATTAATCATCTACGCTTAAACAAAGCCGTGACCCTCCTGCGGGAAAGTGACCTTAATATCACCGAGGTTGCTATGGCTGTCGGCTTTAACGACAGCAACTACTTCAGTCGTATGTTTAAAAAATACAAGCATGTGTCCCCTTCTAAGCTGCTGAAATAGATAATTTCCATAAAATATCTTCAGTGGTTAGACAATGCTACGTTAAGTAACTTGACTGTATACTATTTTTCCATTATAATAAATATATGGCAAAGAGGCCTTCTGTTATTCAGAATGGCCTCTTTGCTATTTTTATTCTCTAAGGGGGCGTACCTATGTCTGATACTTCTACTACTATTGATGCATCGGTCTTACTAAGTGAACTAAAACATGCCAATAATGAGATGAGCAAAGTAATACATACTATCCAACAAATTGCTCAGCAAACCAACCTCCTTTCACTAAACTCAGCTATTGAAGCGGCAAGAGCCGGAGAAGCTGGTCGGGGCTTTAGTGTAGTGGCAGAAGAAATCAAAAAATTGGCTACCCGCAGCTTCACCTCGACCAAGGAAAGCACTACTATAATCGAAAACATCCAAACGAAGGCCAATGAAGTGATGGCCGCGCGTACCGCTGACGTAGCCTATGATACCATCGATAAAATTGACCGAAACCTGTTTGAGCGTAATTGTGATGCCCAGGCCTGGGCAGGCTTTACGCAAGTAAAAAATGCCTTATGCTCCACTGCCGCCAACCGCATTGAAGAAGCCAATCACTTGTTAAAAACCCTTGTTGATATTTACGAAGTTTATTTTGATCTTTATGTTATTGATACACAAGGCACCGTGGTAGCTGCAGGTATTCACCGTGAGCTTATTGGTGAAAGCATGGCTGACAAGAGTTGGTTTCAGGATGTGAAAGCCGCTAACACTATATCGGTAACCGATCTGTATTTCTCCTCTATCGAAAATCGTCATACAGTTGCGTACTCTTGTCCTATCCGCAGTGATGCCGGAGAAATTGTGGGATACTTTTCTTCTCGTTTTAACTGGGAATATATTTATGATATTCTTGATTCAGCGCGTATTGGCCAAAAGGGTAACATCGCCATTATCAACAAAGATGGTTATGTTATTGCCTGTCCAAGCCGCACTGGAATTCTAACAGATAATCTCAGCAGCCTCAAAGCGGCTACCTGTGCGATGAGGGGCGAAACCTATGGCTACACGCTCGAAAAGGACGCTTACGGCAATACCAAAATTTATGGATATGCCCGTACCCGTGGTTACAATGCCTATAAGGGGAAAAACTGGTCGGCAATCGTCAGCGAAACCATCTAAAGTAACAAAATAAATGCAAAAAAAGTTGTAACTGAAGCCAACTGCTAAGTTACAACTTTTTTAGTATCTATATTTTCTAAGCTAAACATTCCTATTTTTTCGGCATTAACGCCTGCCCAAGCATAAATGCTTGCGCTAGATCATCAGGACGCTCAGTTAACGGTCTGGCATCCAGATCTGGCAGGGTGAGATTGCCTGCACTTTTTACACCAATCATTTTAAAGAACAAATCCGCTACATGCAAGGAGCCAACAAATTGCCCTTCATATAGTGGCTGTCCGCCAGTAGCAATAAATAGTCCCGGTCGCTTTCGCCCGGCGAATAGATCGGTTTTCATTACATATTTAGCCGACCAAAATGGCTGGCAGCGATCAATCATCAGTTTTGCCTGGGCACTCATGCCACTAAAATATATGGGAGCCGCAAGTATAAAGGCATCCATAGCAATTATGCTCTGATAGATACCTTCCATATCATCACGCAACCGGCAGCGTCCGGTCTTCATACAACTGTCGCAAGACTGACACGGCGTAATGGTAAGCTGGTTGAGGCAGAGTTTTTCAACCTCAATTTCGCCACAGGAAGCCGCTCCCTTTATTACTTGCTCAATAGCCTGACTATTTGTCCCACGAACTCTTGGGCTGCCTAACACTGCAACTATTTTAACCATTATCACGCCTCCATGGTTAAATTATCCACCAGACTAAGCTCGATCACCTATTTGCTATTTATACTGCCAGCCACACAATTTTCTTTCCATATAATCAATGGTACTAAATAGACTTAGCCCAATGGAACTTAACACTACTATGCCAGAATACATCTCCAAATAATTAACCCGCAGCCATGCATCCATAATAAAATACCCCATGCCATACTGAGTCCCAAAAGTCTCAGTAAAAAAGAGCACAGATACAGCGGTAGCCATAGCCACCCGTAACGCTGTTAAGAATTTCGGCATAGATGCCGGCATGAGAATTTCCCGGAAAATATCGAGGAAACTAGCCCCTAGAGAATATAACGGATAGTAGGTTTCCCTGGGTATACCTTTCACGCCGTCCCGTACGGCAACAATTACCTGAAAAACGATAATCAAAAATATCATGAGAATTTTGGATAACTCACCCAAACCAAACAGCAGCATCACAACAGGCAAGAGAGCAATTTTGGGTACCGGATAGGTTAAGTAAACTAATGGCGACAATAGCCTGTCCCACTTTGGAAAATATCCCATACACATTCCCAACGGAATCCCCACAATTATGGACAATAACACTCCGGCAACAATCCGCCACATGCTATAGAATCCATGAGCTGCAATTTCTGTCAGAAAAATATCAAATAGATTAACAAACACAACCCCCGGGCCTGGAATAATGGGCAGCTGCATCAAATTAGCCACTACCTGCCACAAAATCAGAAATATTATTGTACCATACAAATACCAAATTCCTGGGCCTTTTGTTCTCATTTTGACCAATCCTCTTTTATTGTCTTGCGCAGCTCAAGGCATAGCTCAAAAAAGTCCTGATGATTACGAACATCTTCTATTCCAAAAAGTGGATTATCAACTATTTTGCTAACTGTACCGGGAGCAGCCGATAAAATCACGATTTTCCGTCCTAAATATACAGCCTCTTCCACATGGTGAGTTACTAATATAGTGGAAACAGAATGCTTCCGCCATACGTTTAAGAATACATTCTGGATTTCTTCCCGCGTAATAGCATCCAAGGCCGAAAACGGCTCGTCCATCAAGAGCAGATCCGGATGTAGCAGAAAGGCGCGGGCTAAAGCCACTCTCTGCTGCTGACCACCGCTGAGTTCACCGGGATACCGGTATTCCAAGCCGCTCAAACCAAGTAATTGAATTATATCAAGAAGTTTATTTTGAGTTTCGTTGTCATTGTGATTCTTATTTTTTATTTTTATACCCAGGAGAATATTCTCAGCAATGTTTTTCCATGGCAATAGACCATAGTTCTGCGGAATAAATCCAATTGTCTGCTGCTTCGGCATAACCGGCTGTCCTTTAATTAAGACAGTGCCATCAAAGGTCGTAATAATGCCGGCAAGAATCCTCAGTAGTGTTGATTTTCCGCAGCCGGATGGGCCAATGATCGCACATGTTTCTCCGGCACCAAGCTCCAGATTAATGTCTTTAATCACTTCATAGCGAGATCCCCTGGATTCATAAGCAATATGTAAATGTTTAATCTGGATCATGGCTACCTACCTTACAAACCGGGTATCAACCAAGTCCTTATATTGATATTTCTGCTGAATAAGCTTTCTTGATTGCATCCAGTCAATAACCGCATCAACATCTTTTTGCTGTGGTGCAGTTGCCTTTTGGTATTTCGGCAGGATAAGCGCGCCTTTCACGTCTTTGGGGAAACCTGCCTTTTCGATAACCAGATCAATATAGTTTTCCATAGGCTCCTTTGACAAATAGTCTACCGCCTTAGCGTAGGCTCGATATATAGCCTGGATCTCTTTCTCTTTTTCATTGACAGCCTTAGTGGTAAACACCATGACCCCTGGGAAAATACCTAGCTGTTCGGAAGTATTTATTACCCTGCCGCCATTTTTCACAGCCACCGATGCCAGTGGATCAGGCATAGTAGCAGCAGCAATTTTGTTGTTTTGCAGCATTTCGAGGCGGGTAGGAATTTGCGGAATGACAACCCTGTTAATGTCAGTTGCAGCAATTCCGCCTTCGGCGGCTATCCTGTCAGTAACATAGTCGATAATGGTATTTTTGGAGATAGCTACATCCTTACCTTTGAGGTCTTTGATTGATGTAGCTGTTTCATTTTTGTTCACAACCAGCTTATAATTGCCATTGGTTAAGGAGGTAATCACAATATCAAACCCGCCGGCCTTAGCAAAAGCCTCTGCCAACATATCAGAAATGGCGCCGTCTAAGTTGCCGCTTTGGAGTGCACTATCGCGTTCCATTGCGCTTTTAAATGATTTAAGGGTTACATTTACACCCTCTTCTTTAAAATAGCCTTTTTCCTGAGCGATAATAAATGGAATAGAATCTACGTCAGGCATAAGACCAATCGTAACACTCTGTAGCTGACTTTGTTTTGGTGCAGTATTATCTTTTTTTTCACCGGCGCAGCCCGTTAAAACAAGCATCATCATAATAAGTATTAGTAAAATACTAGTTTTCTTCATTCTCCAGACCTCATTTCGTTGAATTTTAGCAACAGGTTTGTCTTATTTACATAGTTTGTTCGACATTTACTTGCTTTTACCTCTTATATGTTCCTTTATAACCAGAATAAGGAAGACCTGTTTGTGTTTATCATATCATTATCATCCTATGTCAGCTATTTTCGCTTCAAAGCTCTCGGGTCCCGGCAAAGATTCGATTCCCCACCAGGGGCTAAAGTTTCGTAATTGATCGATCGAATAAGTTCCGGTTGCAATGGCAATTGTATATGCGCCAATACTTTTACCACACTCAATATCGTGTGGAGTATCCCCAATTACATAAATTTCATGCTGCTTGGGGTCACCCCAATTTGCACGGACTACTTCCAGGCCATTCCCGGCAATATCGTCTCGCCGCTCATACTGCTCGGCAAAGGCACTGTTATCAAAATCAAAATATTTATCTAATGAATAATACCTCAGTTTAATTTGGGCACCTGCTCTGCTATTACCGGTTAGTAACAGCAGCTTGTAATCTTCGCGCTCATGTAGGTAAGCCAATATATTGGCTACCTCCGGCAAAACCAATCCCTTGCGGGCTGCCAGTTCCCGGGGAAGAAGTTCTTCGTAGCGGCGGCATAACCTGTCTATCTCGCTCCTGTTTGCCTCACGCCCAACTGATACCTCAACAATCTGCCTCGCAATATAATTATCGGTCATGCCCGCTGAGGCAATCGATGTAAAGTCAACTGGTTTACCCCAAAGCTCTGTTGTTGCCTGTGCAAAAGCGTATAGGCCCGCTTTGGATGTCCTAATTAGTGTTCCATCGATATCCCAAAAAAGTATTTTCAACAAACGCCCCCCTAACTCTGCCATATCCTGATTTCAGTCAGTTCTGAACAAAATTATACTGACAAATCCCGTAACATACAAGTATTGACATAAAACAAAGTAGCTATAGCCGGTTCTAAGCTTGTCCAGGAGCATTAATAGCGGGAAGGGTTTCCCCTTCCCGCTTACCTGAAGCACCTATCCCTATAGCAGTCACTGTTGCTACACACAGACCTTACACGAACTCACTTGCGAATAGGAAACTTACCTTTACGACAAATGGAAATGTGGTTCACTTGACCTTTTGCGAAACAAAAAACACTATCCTGCCAGATTAACTAACCTACGTTGCAACAAACGGAAAACGGAAAGTTTTCAACCTACTGCATACTGGGTCTTGAATCCACGGCGCTATAAGGATGGTGCTTACTTAGATAATAGCATAGGTACAGCTTTTATGCAAGTATTATTCAGAAATTTTCGAATAGATAGCCGAAAGATAATAATTCCAATATTGGGGACACTACTAAGACATTTGACGATAGGAGGCTTTAGAAAAATGGGCGCAACAATGGCAGAAAAAATCATCGCAAAAGCTTCCGGCAAAAGCACTGTGAAGCCTGGAGAATTTGTATGGGCCAATATAGACACTGCAATGATGGACGATCTTCTAGGCCCAAGAGTAGTAATAGCCGACCAGCTAAAAAAACTTGGCGATAAGATATGGGATAAAGACAAAGTCGTTATTATCTCAGACCATTATTCACCTGCTGCCAATATTACTCAGGCTGAAATACTTCAATTTACCCGTAAATGGGCCAAAGACTACCACATTGACAAATATTACGAGGGGTTAGGACCCTGCCACCAAGTACTGGCTGAAAAGGGCTTTGATATTCCCGGAACAATTATGGTAGGCACCGATTCTCACACCACTACCGCCGGAGCTTTTGGCTGCTTTGGCACAGGCATCGGCTCTACTGAAATGCTGGGAGTGCTTGTTTCTGGACAGCTCTGGCTAAGAGTACCAGAAACCATGTTGTTTGTGTGGAATGGGGAGCTTCAGGATGGCGTGTATGCCAAAGACATTATTTTACGCACAATCAAAGAAATCGGACAAGCCGGGGCAACCTACATGGTTATGGAATTTTTCGGCGACTGTATCAGCTCACTGTCGGTAGACGAGCGGATGACCATCACCAATATGGCAGTGGAAGCCGGAGCCAAAACCGGCCTAATTGCAGCTGACGATAAAGTATTCGATTATTTAGCAGCAATCGGTGCACCAAGGGGAATGCCCTTATACAGTGACGCAGATGCCAACTTCAGCCAAAAATTCGAGTTTGATGCCACTACGCTGTCCCCACAAATTGCTCTACCGCATGAAGTAGATCGTGTGGTTGATATCAATCAGGCCGAAGGCGAAGTCATCCATCAAGCATACCTCGGCTCCTGTACAAATGGCCGTTACACCGATTTAGCGGAGGCCGCTAAAATTCTCAAAGGTAAGAAAGTCCACCCTGATGTACGAATGCTGGTATCGGCCGCGTCCCGGTCTATCTACCATAGAGCCCTGCAAGATGGGATTATGGAAGTACTCTCAGATGCTGGTGCCATGATTTTAGCCCCCAGTTGCGGTGCTTGTCTTGGCCTCCACAGCGGCATAATGGCTGGCGCTGAACGAGCCATTTCCTCAACTAATCGCAATTTTGTAGGTCGGATGGGGCACAAGGAGTCCGAAATTTTTCTTGCCTCACCAGCCTCAGTCGCTGCCGCAGCCATAGCAGGAAAAATCACCGACCCCCGCCAATATTTATAAAGGAGGCCAATATGGAACAGGTAACAGGAAAAGCCTTAAAATACGGCGACAACATCAATACTGACCTCATTTCCCCGCCCCAGTACCTGGAAAAATCCCTCGATATCATTGCCGAACATGCTATGGAGGGAATTGATGAACATTTTTCGGAAAAGGTATCTCCCAACGATATACTTGTAGCAGGCGAAAACTTTGGGCCTGGCTCCAGCCGTGAAACAGCTCCTATCGCCCTAAAAATGGCTGGAGTGGGCGTAATTGTCGCCAAATTCTTTGCCCGCATATTTTACCGTAACGCTATTAACATTGGCCTGCCTGTTTTAGAATGTCCGGATGTTGATAAAATCAGCGACGGTGATATACTTGAAGTAAACTTAAGTACTGGCCTCATTACCAATAAGACCAAAGGAGAAAGTTACAAAGTTGCTCCGCTGTCCGAGCCTGTTATGGATGTTTTGTCAGCAGGCGGCCTGATCCCGTTCTTAGAAAGGAAGTATGGTCAAAGCATAGTTGACTTCAAATAGGGGAGGTATCTTATGCAAACTGAGTACAACCTCAAGTACGGCAAAAAGGTAATTAACTTTTCTTTTGACTCTGATCTAATAGCCGCAACTCTAAAATTAAAGGAGCATCCGCCACTTAATGATCCAGACGCGGCTATCCTTGAGGCAATTAGAAATCCCCTTGATTCTAAGCCGTTACGCGACCTTGTAAAAAAAGGAGAAACAGTCGCCTTTTTAGTCAATGACTCTACCCGGGTAGCCAATAGCCACGTTTTTATGCCCATCTTGCTGGATGAATTAAATGCAGCCGGCATTCCTGATAAAGATATGTTTATTGTCTTTGCACTTGGCACTCACCATGATATGACACAGGAAGAAATGATCGAACAGGTAGGCCAAGCAGTGGCTAACCGGGTTCCTATGTATAACAGCACCGCTAAGGATAATTCTCAATTCACCAAGGTAGGTACTACCTCCCGTGGCAATGAAGTCTATTTTAATAGACGGGTTGTTGAAGCCGACCATATTATCTGCACAGGCAGTATTGTCCATCATTTCTTTGCCGGTTATGGCGGCGGGCGCAAAGCCCTCTTCCCAGGAGTAGCTGGCTATGAAACTATTCGCCGCAATCACTCGTTTATGCTAGAACCAAACGCAGAGTTAGGCCGCCTTGACGGCAATCCGGTTTATGAGGATCAAATTGAAGGAACCGAAATGTGCCGGCCATCTTTTCTCCTAAATGTCGTTTTAAATGAAAAGAAAGAGTTTCTCAAAATTTTTGCCGGCGACTATATTACTGCCCACAAAGAAGGCTGCAAGTTTGTGGAAAGCATCTACGGCACTGAACTGGCAGAACAAGCCGACTTAGTAATCGCCTCTTGCGGCGGCTACCCCAAGGATATCAATGTTTATCAGATGCAAAAAACCATGGATAATGCCGTGCTGGCTGTTAAGGAAGGCGGCATAATCATAATTCTCGGTGAGTGTATTGAAGGTACCGGTTCTGATATGTACGAAAACTGGATGCGCCAATATAAGACCCCGGAAGCTATTGAAGAAAAGGTTCGCAATGAGTTTGTCATAGGCGGCCACAAAGCGTATGCAGTCACCCGCCTAATGAAAAAAGCCCAGTTTATTCTGGTGTCAACTCTTGCAGATGAATTAGCCAAAACACTGTTATTTACACCAGCTAACACGATTGATGAGGCTCTTTCGCTGGCTTTTGGCAAATTAGGCACAAAACCGCGCACCATTCTAATGCCTCAGGGTAGTTTGACCGTGCCGGTAGTAAAGTAATACTTACGCAAAAGAATCCCCGAGCTCATGTGAAACTCCGGGATTCTTTTTGCACTTATTTGCTACATAGTATCACAGTAGATCATTAGCTAACTGCTAACTTCTTTTCATCACCAAAAAACTCGTTTACTTTCTCCTGATCCCAACCTAGCAGTTCCTGCAGAATTTCGCTGGTGTGCTGACCTAATAGCGGCGCATGTTTCTCAACACTTCCCGGCGTATCTGACATTTTTACTGGTACACCAGGCATTTTAAGTTTTCCGGCTATCGGGTGCTCAACCTCAACAATCATTTCCCTGGCCTTTACATGCGGATCATTAACGACCTTATCAATAGTATTGATGGGAGCGCAGGGTAAACCAGCTTTTTCTAAGATAGCAAGCCATTCATTAATTGGTTTGTTTTTAAAGATATTATTAAGAATAACCCCTAACTCGCCCGCATTGTTGGTGCGATGAAGGTTGGTATTGAAACGCGTATCCTTGATAAGTTCAGGGCAACCGAGAATAGTGCACAGTTTTTCCCACAGCCGGTCGTTGCCGGCTCCGACAATAATATGACCATCGGCTGCCGTGTAAGAGGCAAAAGGCGTAATGGAAGGATGGCGGTTCCCTAACGGTCCTGGTACTGTTCCTGACGTTACATAGCGGGCGATTGCGTTCTCCAGTATTGCCAATTGACAATCCAGCATACCGACATCTACCTTTTGACCCTGACCGGTACGCTGGCGGTGAAACAGGGCTGTCATAACACCATAGGCAGTAAACATACCGGCAATAACATCGCCTACAGAAGCGCCGACACGCGTTGGTTCACCATTTTCCGGCCCGGTAATACTCATAATGCCACCCATAGCCTGAACAATGATATCATAGGCTGGCTTATCACGATAAGGACCCGTATGACCAAACCCTGAACAAGCTGCGTAAATAAGGCCAGGATTAATCTCTTTCAGCACCTCATAGCCTAATCCGAATTTTTCCATAGTGCCTGGACGGTAGTTTTCCACTACGACATCAGCTTGCTTAACAAGCTCTTTAAACAGGTCACACTCTTCCTGTCGCTTAAAGTTTAAAGTCATAGACCGTTTATTTCTATTCAGACTCATGAAGTAAGCACTTTCATTGCCAATAAAAGGTCCAAATGCACGCGAATCATCGCCTACTCCCGGCGGCTCAATTTTTATAATATCGGCTCCAAAATCAGCAAGCATCATAGTACAATACGGACCAGCCAATACTCTGCTTAAGTCTAATACCCGGACTCCTTCAAGTGCTTTCATAATTAAACCTCTCCTTATCAAAATTTATAGTGGATAAAGTAGTTGACTTAGTTATAGAATATGGAGTTTAAAAGCTGACTATCATCGGTAAGATAAGGACAAAAAAGCAAAAAGAGACAGACGGAATTTTCATTCCACTCTGTCTCTCATACACTCTTTATATTATTTATTTGCCTAAATGCATAATCCCCAATCCAGCCCGTTCATGGTTGGTCAAAGGATGAATGGCCGATACGCCGAACAACGCTACTGCTATCCACTGTTCATCCCTCACAATAGCTATTTTGACAGCTATGCTGGCACTACTGGCAACGTTGACTAAAATACCCCGTTTGGCTTCATCAGTGGCATGCAATAATGCATGGTAGTTTGTCGGCGTTTTGGAAATTATGCCGCTATTAAGCGATGCTCCCAGTACAGCTTTGGTAACCTTGGACTGAAACTCAGACACAGCTGAATTACCACCGACTTCGGTCACGACAACTTTGTATCCCTGTTCAAAAAGCATTCTTTTAGCAGCTTCCTCATCGGCTATCGTCCTTGTTAAAGCCAGGAGCATTGCTGCAGTTCCAACGCCTGTAACACTTTCTGACATAAAAGAACTATTTATAGAATTCACACTCATTCCCTCTATCTCACTATATCATAATTCTACAATATTCTTTTAATTTCGTCAACATTCAACAACAAAGACTCTGTATCATATCCTGGAGCTGCTAAACGGGCTGCTAAATGGCTGCTAAATGCTAAAGAATACTACCGGTCAGATAGAAGTAGAGGCCTATGCTCCAGCAATTTCGCTGTACATGGCAGCTAAAAATTTCGCACCATTAGCAATTACTGTCTCGTCAATATCAAAAGCCGCATTGTGGTGACCGCCGCCGGTAGGAGTTCCATATAAAGCAAACATCGCCTTGCCGCCCCGGTCTTGCACCTGTTTCATCATTGCCGTGAAATCCTCCGAACCGTTCAATCCGGCTTCAGGTAAAAGCTGACTAACAGAAGGTAAAGCACTAGCAACTTTAGCGCCCAAAGCAACCAGTTCCGGCGAATTTGTACCGCCACAGGCTACAGCAGCCGGTGTAATCTCTAATTCAAGACCATACATCATAGCAACACCTGTCAATATCTCCTTGGCTCTCACGACCATATAGTCGTTAATTGCATCTGTTGCCCCCCTTGTTTCTAAACGAAAGCTAGCTTTGTCAGCAATTACATTCCAATCTGTACCAGCGTTCATAACCCCGACATTAATCTGTGAAGCCCCGTTGCCATGCCGAGCAATAGCATATAAATTGGTCACTGCTGTACAGGCCCCCAACAAAGCATTCTTACCTTCATCCGGACGAATCGCCGCATGCGCAGCCCGGCCACGATAGGTAACCATAAACCGCGACATAGGGTATATATTATTTACATTTACCGCAATCTGCCCAATTTGTTTGAGACTAGTGCCAACATGTCCCCCGAATAGGTAATCAATATCATCAAGCACCCCAGCAGCCACCATAGCAGCTGCCCCAGAGAGATTTTCTTCATTTGGCTGAAAAAACAACTTGATAGTACCATGAATCATGTCCCGGTTTTCACTAAAATAGCGGGCTAGCAACAATCCTATCGCGGCATGGGCATCGTGCCCGCACATATGTGCATAACCGGGATTTTGTGAAATAAAGCCTTCCTGAGCGGGCCGGTGTCCGGAATCATTTGCTTCACACACTTCATTGGAGTCGATATCAAAGCGAAAACCCACGGTAGGGCCGGGCTTATCTCCCTTTAGCACCGCTACTACACCGGTAAACCCGCCTTTTGCAGGAGAAATAAATTCTTCTTTTACGCCAAACTTCAGCGCGCGCTTATACTCTTCCTCATGTCTTTGGGCATCCGGCAATTGGATTTGCTTAGCGGCAGCAATCACGTCTTTTCCCAACAGCAGCGAATAACCCCAGCCGGCTAATTTTTCAGCAATAAACCCGGTTGCATAATATTCGAGCCAGCCTGTTTGCGGACATTTGTGAAGCTCGCGGCGCCACTCCACAGCTTCTTTAAAATACCCGTCAATTATTTTTTCCTGCTTGCGATACATTTCCATCAGCCATAACTACCTTTCTTTATTAGTAAGTACAAACGACATTGAAATTACCGCCCGTTTATAATACCTGGTTCTGCATGAGCATTGCCAGCCTCAGCCTTAACGGGGCTGTAAGTTGCCAGACTAATGCCTACATAACAAATCAGGTTGGCAACTAGTGCAACAAACCCGGCGTTAAAATTCATCCCACCAATTAAGAATGGGTCCATCTTACCTAAGATCAAGGAGAACACCAATATCTCGCCAACAGCTAAGCCAACATAAGCGCCAAGCTTTGTAGCCTTTTTCCAGAAAAGGCCTAATACAATCATTGGGAAAAATTGAGTTACACCAGAATAACCGGTAAGTAATAGATTAACCAGCATATTGGGAAGAAAAATAGCTAGGCATAATGCAATAGCCGTTAATACCAATACCGTGGCACGCGCAAGAAAAGCCACCTTTTCAGGTGATGCATCTTTGCCCACTGTTTTGCAATAAATACCGCGTGTACATAGCATAGACGTAGACAGCAGCAAGTCAGCCGCCGGAATCATACAAGCTAACGCACCTGCACCGCCAACAAGTCCTAACGCCCACCCCGGGAAGGTTGCCCTTACCATTGTCATAAATGCCATATCCGGTGTTTTTAATGGAGAATCTAAAGCTAATATGGCAGTAAAACCAACCAGCATCGGAAACAGGAAGCAGATTTGGTAAAGCGGTAAATAAACGGCATTATGGCGAAGAACATCCGGGTTGCGGGCACTAAAGCTGTTAGGTACAAAATGCGGCCACATATAAAACCCTAAGCCTGTAAGGAGCAGTGTAGACATAGTCCAAGTTACATCTAAGTTCTTTGTGCCTCCCGGCAAAGTAAGAAAGCCTGGTTTTGCAGCCTCCACAGCTTCAAACATACCGCCCAAACTGCCAAAATAGTGTATAGGAAGGTACAGGCCGAAAAAGGCAACCGCTGTAATCATGGCAACATCTTTAATTACGGCTGTTGCCGCAACGCCTTTTAACCCGCTTAAGTATACAAAGGACGCAACTAAAACAAAGGCAATCAGCATCGCAGGTATGCGTGTCAGCTGCCCATAGGAACAAGTTTCAATGATTAATCCCAAACCTGTCAGCTGCAGTTGTAAATAGGGTAATAAAAATGCCACGCCAATGGTTGCTGTCAATATGGCCAACGGTTTGCTTTTATAGAGATGTTCCACTAAATCAGGCTGAGTCATTAATCCATACTTTTTACCGAGCGGAGAGATTTTAGGCAGCAAATAATAGCCTACCACATAGGCCAGCGCACCATAGCCAAGCATATAAAAGGACGGAGCTCCCCGGCTGTATGCCCAACCACTGGCGCCAAGGAACGCAAACGCAGTATAAATTTCACCGGCTAAAACAAACCAGCTCAGCCACCTGCCAAAATTTCTGCCGCCGACAGCCCATTCTTCGAGATTCATTTTTTGCTTCATTCCAGGTAGTATACCGACAATAGTAGCGCCAATGATAAATATAAAGATTACCAGAAGAGCGCTTACCTCATTTCCCATATTTCTTTACCCCCTATGCATTCATACGTTAAATATCACTGTCGCTTTTTGAATCAATTTTGTATATTATTTTCAAACACCCAAAAGCAACAAAAATGCCAGCTACTAACCAAAACGCTAAAAACGGCAGTCCTAAAACCATAGGATAAATCCTGTTCACAAATGGAATCATACCGACGATCCAGATAAAAGGAACCAAGGTTAACACTATTTTTAATGCAGACATGCTTTTACCCTCCTTTCCTAAAAAAATAGAGACTTCCCCTATGGAAGTCTCATTTTTGAGGCTATTTTATGTATATTTTATTATAAAACATAATTTTCAATTTTTCAATAATTTACGTAATGCAATTTTTTAAAATCCCATCCACCATGGCGTGTTGCCATCAATATTTCTCATAATGAATTCTACTTGTATCAAATCTATCTGTAAATTTATTGTCTGAAGAATAGCCAAGCGCCACCATGGCAAAGGCTTTTACACCCTGAGGTAGTTGCAATAGATCCTTAACGTAAGCCATTCTGTCTTCCTCCGGCGCAACCCCCATCCAGACTGCACCCAGACCAAGCTCTACGGCTGCAAGTAAAATATTTTGCGTTGCAGCCGCCAGGTCTTGCTGCCAATACTGGGGAACCAGCAAACCTTCTTCTTTAGCGAGGACAATAATACCAAGCGCACCGTTTTTCATTGGTGTTGCATAGGTATGGGCATTTGAAAGCTTTTGCAAGGTTTCCGGATTTTCAACAACCAAAAATTCCCAGGGTTGCTGATTGGCCGCCGAGGGTGCCTGCATCGCAGCTCTTAATAGCTTTTCTATGTTTTCTTTTTCGATAGGTTTCTTCTCATATTGCCTGATGCTTCTTCTCAGTTGTATTCCTTCATATACATTCACGGTACAATCTCTCCCTATTTTCTTTCAGATAGTAACATTCCTCCGACCCCGATATTGTCGGGGCTATTTTCCTTGACAATGACAACATAGGCCTGCTCGGGAACATTCATAATACTACTGGCAGCTTTAGTTAGCAACGTTACTAATTCACGCTTCTGATCTTTACTTAACTTAGCTGCTTCAATTGTAATTACCGGCATTTTTTTCACTCCCAATTTTTTATTGATTTTAATATTATGCCATCGTCAGCAATCAGAGTATACTCTTCCCTAGCACTTCCGCTTTCTTGAGTCCGTCAGTCTTCAGGACATCATCTTTATCATGTAGACCTAGTACAATAACTATGCCGCGATCCTGCCAATTCAAGAATTCAGCAATTATTTTATAGGACTTTACAATGCCCTCGAACTTTGTTTCATCATCAACACCTCCGCTGACCAGCAGCGCGCATTCTTTTATCTTCCATGTCTTTTGGGAGATTAAATAAGCATAAAACTTGTCAATTGCCGCTTTTAATTGTGCCGGAAATGAAAACCAGTACATGGGGGTTGCAAACACAACCATATCGGCTTGCTCCAAAAGAGGAGCTAATTCGTTAAAATCGTCAAGCATAGAACAAGCAGTTCCTTTTTTGAAACAGTTCTTACAATCAATACATCCCTTAATCTTTTTATCTGCAGTAGAATATGTTACAGTCGTGTGTCCCGCCTGCTGGGCTCCGGCAATAAATGCAGTTGCTAATTTATCGGTATTACCACCTTTTCTAGGGCTGCCTGTCAAAACAAGTATATTTTTTGACATTTATTAATTCCTCCCTTACTTAAGTATTTAGGTTTCTCGGAGTCGCTATTCCCGATATAATAATAATCATTAAGGCTCAATTTCACAAGTACGCACTTATTTGTATTATAGTATCATTTTGTATACTAAGCGTATTTTATTGACATAGAGTGACCCCTAAGGTCTGAAGACCTTAGGGGTCACTCTATGCATAGTTCATAATGCTACTCAATATTAATCCACAATCGTTCTACGCGATGCAGCCGTTCTTGCATTACCTCCAGCATCGCAAAGCCTACCATCGGATATTTTTTCATATATGCTTGCATTTGCTTGCCATCTACCTCAAAAACCAGTACATCGTCAATTAGTGCCTCCAAGCTTCGATAGGCTATATTTCTTCCCGCAAGGGATTCAAAACCAATGGCTTCACCCGATTTATATATCCCTGCGGTTTGCTCCCAGCCCTTGTAATTTTTCGCACTTACCTCCATAAAGCCTGCTGCTATCATCGCAATTTTCGTGCACGGCTCACCTTCCCACTGCAGCATTTCGCCTGGTGCATATAGTTTCATTTCCATCTGGCTCGTTTAAGGCTTTTGCTATGAATTCATTGAAAACCGCTAGCTCGGGTTTGCTCCACTGGAAGCTTACGTTTTCTAACAAAGCATCGGTTTTATCTGTGCAGACCTTCGCTTCTGGCCTTTTCGATTTCCAGTTCTGCCAGCAACTTTGTTTTAACATAATAGTTTTCCCGTTCCTGACCGATTCCTGACCGATGGAAATATCAGCTTCGGTATAGAGCGCAAACGCTCGATCTTCAATATTTCCGGTGGCAACATCCAACGTTGATACATGCACAAACGCTTTTCAGAAAAAATGAAAAAAGATTTTGCCTGCTTTGTAATCATCCTGAACCAACTTAGCGGAGATTTTAGAGCCTTTTAAAGATAAAAAAATGGTAATTCTAACATCCATCGGCGTTACTGAACAAGCCATTGGAAAAGGAATTGCTTCTGGTCTGCATACCTTTTGTGAAAGTTATATTAAAGATAAATTTGATGTTGTCATAAGTAATGGATAGTGAAACTGGAATCCCACAACTGCAAGATAATGATAAAGAGATTTATCTTTTTGTTAAAAAGTCATCTGCTGACTAACCCTTTTGTGGAAAGGATATTGGGGCTAAAAATTCAATTTTGCTGGGTAATCTCTCCTTTAATGTGCAAATACCGATAACAGCCTCGTCTGGCAAGACAAAATTTTTAGCAGCTACCTTATCGCCGCCCCGCAATAAAGCCAGACAATCAATACAAGCCAATCCCCCGCTTAATCCCTCACCGGTATATTTTAAATAGCTTTCTTTGATTGTCCATAATTTCAGCAACGTAGCATTCCGTTCCTCTTCCGGCATCGTCAGCAGATAGTTATATTCATTGACTAAAAAATATTCTTTAGCAATGGCCATATCGATTTCCTGAGAAGTTTCAACATCGACGCCATTTAAAACCTTGCCAATGCTGCACACAACCCATTTACCACTATGTGAAATGTTGAAGTAAAACTCACTCTGCCTGCAAAACGGTTTGCCAAGTGTATCGCGACCAAATGAAATATTTTCTATAGCCACACCGGTTCTTCCCGCTAATAGATGTCTTGCCAGCAACTCACCATAGGCCGTCCGATTACGATCAGCGTTAAATCGGAATCTTAAAATTTCCTCTTGACGATCCTGTGTAAACAGAGGCAGCAGATCGTCCACTGGTTTATTCAATACCGCAGCGATAGACATCGCATAAATTTCCACTTTATCCATTTTAACTAATCACCACGAAATATAGGCACTCAAAAATTGAGTGCCTATATTCTCCTCTAGTTGCTAAGATTTGCCCGATGACTAACCCGCTCTAAGACTCCCGCTACATCTCATTAACAACCTGTAATCCCTGTCCTTGACGGCTAGGGAACAGGTTGTAAAATTCGAAATAAGTTCGCACTAAGGGTCTCCGAACCCAAGGCTCACTTATACAAGCGGGAGTAAGAGCTGCTAAGTCCCTGGATAATTTCGACTAGAATTCAGGTGGCGTTAAAACGCCATCTGAATTAAGTCTCCATTTATTCTGCATTCACCCACAAACTGGTAGCTGTTTTTAACTGTTCATGTACTAAACTAAATAAATTAATTCTCAACACAGCATATTCGCTCAGTAATTTCAGCATAGTAAATCGATCTAACACTAATACTTCAACATTGTCTGAAAATGCTGTAACTTCCCAAAAACTCGTTTCTTCGTTAATGATTGCGTCAAGGCCAACCGTATCGCCAGCTTTGAGTATCTTTACAGGATTCAGCCAGCCTTCTAACGATTTAACCGATAGTTCCGCAAAACCGTTTATAATAATCATAAACTGCTGCGGTTTGCTATCAAGTTTGACAATGCGGTCATCAGCCGTATAGCTTCTCACCTTAGCCATTTGTAAGATACTTTTAATAGCTTCATCCGTTAATCCGGCAAACAACTTCATTTCTTTTAATTTGCCAACAACTTGCAGACGTTCAAATTCTTCATTTTTTTCAATCTTACTAAATGCTTCCATTGAATCGGTCTTTATATGACTGATTGGCATGTCCGGATTATCACAAATCTGTTCAATTACGCTTACAAAATTATTCTGTAATAATTTAATTTTTCCAGTAGAAAAGGTATTCGCGTTATACACAAAATTTGCCTGCAACTTATTTTTTGTTGTTGATAAATATACACATAAATCGGAAGCCAAATAATCAAAGCCGTCTGCTCCAACTAAGGATATACCCGGTAGATCAGGCATTTTTCGCATATCAGCCGCTCCCGCAAAATTATGAAAATTAAGTAGATGGTCAAATAGCGGCATTTCACGTCCCAACCATTTTTTGATTTCATTTGGTGAACAGTGTGCCTTCTCCATTGACTCAAAAAATTGTTTGCGTACTTGGCTGACTAAATCGGTAAATAAGGTGAACGGAGCCGCTTTAATTCTTACCGGAATCGCATTTACCATACCGCCTAATATATGGTTTATATTTTCGACCGCACCTTCCCGCCCCGACGAAATCGCACCAATTGTAATATCTTCAATTTGGTAAATTCTCTGTAACATTACACCCCACGCAGCTTGAATGACATTGTTCAACGTGGCTTTCGATCGGGCTTGTACAGCCAGCAATTTGGGGGTAATTGTTTCATCAAGCACCACCGCCGAACTGGCTTTCACAAATTCCAGCGCACATGGCCGATGACCAGGAATCGGTCGAAACGCTGGTAAATCCGTTAATAACTCAACCCAATACTTCTTTTCTTGATCCTTGTCAACCGTTGCCAGCCAATCCATATAATTTGTATATCTACCGGCAGCAATTTCTTCGATCGCTTTTCCTGATTCATTAAAAGCATAGTCAACAAATAAGTCTTTGAAAAGAATCATTGAGCTTACACCATCAAATGTAATATGCGGCAGGGAAATTAATATGGCCGACGTCGCTTCATCCAATTTGTAAATTGCAATTCTAATTAATACATCACGTTCTAAATCAAATCCGCGACGTCGGTCAGCCAACATTTGCTGTTCCAGTAAATCATCAATTTCAGATTCATCCTGCTGTGAAAAATCACGCAATAACAATTCTGCCTGACGCGATTTTAACACTACTTGGTACGGCTTGGCTAAACCGGTATGTACAAAAGCGGTACGCAAACCATCATGTTTATTGACAACCTTATCTAAATTTTGCCTAAAAGCTGCTACATTAATCTTTCCAACGATTTTCAGCAGTGCTTGAATAAAAAATGTCGAAGTTACAACTTGCGCCTCATCAAACATCCATTGTTGCCCAGGACTCAGTTCATAAATATCCTGAACATTGAGGCCATATAATTCAGTTATCTTATCCAAAGCAGCAGCATCCAAATTCTTAGCCGTAAACTTAGATACTTCCGCCAATAATGGATTTGTTGGTATTGGCGGTTGCTTTTTTTCCGACACCATCGGCGGATAATTCGTCGGCAGGGCTGAGCGTGGCGGCTGCTGAAATGCATGTGGATTTGCATAGGGATAATTGGGCATTGCATAAGGAACTCCATAAAAAACGGGCTGCCCCATCATCCGACTACGCATAATATTTTGATACATCAAAAATAGATACGGATTTATCATACACCGTCAACCTGCCTTCTTCTTATATATTACTCTGCCGCCAATCTCTTAGCCAATTCTGTTATCGTCGGATTACTTATTACATCTTGCATTGTAACCTGATAACCTTGTTCCCCACACCGTGTAATCATTTGCATAACGTTGATTGATGTTAAACCTATTGCAAAGAAATTTTCAGAATCACCAACCGGCCGGCCAACGATGCTCTGCAAAACAATCGCTAACGCCTTTTCCGGAGAATTTACTTTTTCCCCTAATTTAGGTTTGTTAATATCTACTACTACAGGATTTTCTACCGGTGCTGCTGCATATTGCAAGCCTCTCAACAAACCGCCTTGTTGTGGCATCTGTGGCTGCATCATCATTTGCTGCTGAGCTGCCAACTGCTCTGGTGTGCATAGTTGTTGCTGCATCTGCGGCGTACATAGCTGTTGCTGCATCTGCGGC
>JAEZVB010000135.1 GCA_023443285.1 Bacillota bacterium | reverse complement strand
GGCTACGACAAAACAGTACTGGGAGTTGGTCAATGGACATACGGCGTAGTTAATACCTCCGCCGCAGGAGGTTCTGCAAAAGTATACCTGGAGATCAGCCCTGACGGCAGCCATTGGATAACAGACGGAGCAGTGGCAACTATCGAACCCAACGCCCTGGAAACCTTTGTTCCGACTATCTTCCTTAAATATGCTCGTCTATACTACTATGCTTTAGGCACCTCTCCTACCGTAACCCTCAATCTCTTCTTCCAAGGAAATTCCGGCAAATAAAATATTACCAAGGAATACAACGGTATTACTGTTAAATACATTTCCCTCATCGGTATGATGAGGGAAATATATTTACAAAACGAAATTTGTAACTTTTTATGTGAAATGTAGGTGATGATTTTTGCCTTACAAATATATTAAGCCCCCGTTGATTGATGCATACATCACACGTCACCGGACAGCAGCCAAAACCATGAACCGCAGATACTTATTAATCGGTGAGCACACTAAAAGCCGCTATGAATCAATCGCGCTATGGGATTTAGCCTCACTTCCGGATGACCTGGACATCAAAGGCGCTACAGCCAATTTCTATCTCGCCTATACTAATTCGCTAGAGTCCAGTGAGATTGAAGCTTATTCAATTGTATCCCGCTGGAAGCCCGCTTTTACCTCCTTAAAGTATCCTCCACTAACAAGCCCTGATCCCGTTGCAGTAGCTTCTGTCTCCTCCACTTCCAAACAGCTATCCTTTGAAATCACTGCTCTTGTTAAGGAATGGCAATGTCACAAAGACTGCAATTTCGGTATTCTATTTAGGATGAAGGAATCGAATTCACAAGGTACGGCTGTTTCAGTATTTAGTGGCAACTACTGCGACTCATGTCTCTGGCCGTATCTAGAGATTAACTATAATCCTCCCAACGTAGTTCCTTGTATTTGCAAATCAGACACTATTAATCTATCAGATATCGTAAAAACAACTGACGCCTGGTCTTACACCACACCACTTGATTTACTATCCTACAATTACTCCTATACAGTTAATAATATCGGTGCCAATCCCGCTGTTGTTTACCTAACTGTCAGCGCCGACGGCTACCACTGGCTGGAGCAATCAGCTCAGTATATAATTCATCCTTCAGAAAGTGCAGCGCTGGTACCTAATACGATCGCGCGTTATGCCCGCACAGTATTTCGCTCTCTTAATTCCAGCACGAAAACAACTTTAAGTATTTATGTGCAGGGACGTACAACAATGTGATTTCCTTAAATAATCATCAATTCATTAATCGCCTCTCGGTAGAGGCGATTAATTTAAGGAGACTTGTGATGAAGTTAGTTTATATGCTTCCCTTTTTTATAAATAATAGCAGTCAATATTTTAATGAAGAATTAAAAATAGCTAAGGATTGTTTACAAAGCCTTTCCCTTAGCAATGATGTAAAACTAATCATTTATAATCAAGGCAGTCTTACAAATAGTGAGCTTACTCTTATTTTATCTAATTATAGTAATATTGACTTTGATATTATTGGATCAGGGGTAAATGTAGGGATACCAAAGTCACGATATAAATTGGTTAACTACTTATTGGAGAACTACTCTGATACGCGATATGTTGCCGAAATACATTTAGATATGATATTCCCACCAAACTGGGCTAAACCACTCATAACCTATCTGGAAGAACACGATGATCCGATTATTTCTCCCAGAATTTTACGCAAAATCAATAATAAATTTTATCTTCAAGATAACGGGACAGAAATTAATTTTGCCGGTAATCTTGAGGATAAAACACAAATACTCCAATCTTTGACAGAGAAGAGCCTCGTTTTTAATTTTGTACACCCTGTAATTCATAAATTAGAAGCACTACGAAGTATTCATTATTATGACCCAGGATTCCTGACAGGTCACCAAAACTTCGAAGATACAAGTATATTAATTGGGTATAGATATTATATGGGTACGCGAAGTAACTGGAAACCAAAATGTTATTGGGAATCTTGCGTGTTTCATCAAATAGAAGGCCAACGCTTAAACATACTCAATACAAAAGATCCTCAAAAAAATTTAGATGGCCTAATAAGGCAGTACGGCGCATACGGGATTTACGAATGGTATGCTATGGACGGTAATCCGTTTTGGCTAAATCTTTTCAATCAATTAATTGTTGATAAAAGTGCATACGAATAAATATGCGCGAGTTTAGGCTAGGGCAATTCGATTTTTCAAACAGAGAAGGAGTGAAAACATGCATTCTTCGTTATGTATGCTTCCTTTTTTTATAAACAAGAACTTATTTGAGAATGACATAATAATGGCTCAGGCTTGCTTAAAAAGTCTTACCTATAGCCAAAATCTTAAGGTAGTTATCTATAACCAGGGTGACCTAACCAATCAAGAGCTACATGAATATATGAAAAATTTTGATCTTGACTATGACATAATTGGTGATGGCGTTAATGTAGGCATAGCGATGGCTCGATATCGTTTACTGCAATATATATATCAAAAATATAACGCTGTGAAATATATTGCAGAAATTCATTTAGATATGATCTTTCCGGTAAACTGGCATAATCCCCTGATTGAATATTTGGAGAATAGCGAAGAGCCTTTAATCGCCCCTCGGCTACTGACAGCAACTGCTAGTGGTTATACATTTTGTGATGGTTCAGAGCCAATTAATAGTTTGCCTGATACAATAGAAGCAACAATGGAGTTACTTCAGAAATCTACTAAAGATATTATTATTGAAGGTTTTGTACATCCTGTTATTCACAAAGCCAACATATTAAAAAATATACCTGCTTATGATGTCGGATTTTTGACAGGAAAACAAGGATATGAAGATGATAGCCTATTATTAGGTTATAGCTATTATTTTGGGTTAGCAAAAAAATGGAAACCCAAACGTTGTTGGCGTTCCTGCGTTTTTCATAAAACAATGGCACAAAGATTCTCATTGCCAAACTTATCTGAAGAATGGCAACGGAATTTCCAAGGACTGTTCACCCAATATGGTGCATACGGATTAAAAGAACTAGTTCGAATTCATGGTAACCAGCCATTCTTTTATGCTCATTATCACAACTGTGTAATAGACCCTTCTGCCTATTTGTGGCAGCATCCCGAAGTCGAGCAACTAAAATAATCCTTAAAAAGTGAAAAGTACACAATAGATGCATTGTCAAATTGCATGTATTGTGTACTTTTCGTTTTATACTTATTAAGCATGAAAAACCGTGCTTAGTTCAACAACATCCTGTATTTGAATCGCATTAACCAATTTATTACTGCGGATAATTCCATTCATGGCCGGGCATAAGAACATATTATTATTATAACTATACAACTTATCAAATCGTAGGCTATCTGCCACAGCTGCTAAAAACAAAGGCAAATCCCTAAAAATATATACCCCTGCAGACGCAGCATCTGATATTACTTTTTTCTCTGCGGTTTGTCTTACCCATTGCCCGGATAATTCTAAGTAGCTATATTTGGGATTGTCGGAAATGAAATAAGGAATAATCCCGCCAATAAACGGATTGTCCGCAAATATTTTGATAGGATCAAAATCACCATGAAAAATGATATCCGCCAAATCCACTATAATGGGTTGAGAGTAGTTGCTCACAAGCGCTGTCCCAGCCACTGCGGATAATAGGGCGCCACTACTTAATCCTGAAAGTTTAACCACGTTGCATCCATAGAACTCTTCCTGCAGGTATGCAATTACCTTATCTGTACCAATGGTGCTGCGGAGAACAAAAGTAATTTTTTCGTCTTTAACAATAGAATTGTACCAACTCCGAGACTTTAACACTTTTTTTATTAGCGGCTCTCCAGCTACAGGTACTAACGCCTTTATCCCGTGCTTCTCAGTATTAAAATCCGGTCCACCTAACGGAACAATACAGGATATCATACCATTCCCCTCAAAAACGCTTCTAAATCTTCCGGTGTTCCCAACCCATGCATTTGATTAAAATTAATATTATAGATTCCGATTTTTTTATTGTCCTTTATTGCGTAATTATATATGGGACATGTGTAAAATTCATTATTTACGCGGTCATTTTCAATAATCATTCGTATAGCATAATTGACGAAGTCCTTTCCCCTTGCATACAGATAAATTCCGACAGTTGCATTATCTGATATAACAGCCTTTTCCTTCACCTCTGTTACCATCCCCTCAGTGTCTGTCTTGGCAAAAGACCACTTCGGATTTTTTTCCTTATCAGTAAAGGTCAGAATGGAACCATCCAGCCTTCGCTGAAAACAATCTTCGATAAAAACATTAATATCAAAATCAACAAATTGATCAGAATTAGCAATAAGGAGCGGCTCTTCATTATCAATGAGTTCTTTGGCGTATAAGATTGTGCAGGCTGTACCTTCTGTTTGCTTATCAATGGCAATAAATTTTACTCCATATGCTTTTTCGATAGATGCAACGGTTTGTACTTCAGCAGCAAGCTGCTCCTTTCTGGCAATCAATATATACTTTGCTTGCGGGTAACGCAAGTTTTCCATAACACGCACTATCATTGGTAGACCGGCAACATCAATGAACGGCTTTGGGGTTGTATATCCTGCTTTAACAAACCGGCTTCCAGCACCAGCCATAGGTATAACAATATTCATGTTTGCCACTCCTTTTAAACATAAAACCATGGATAAAAGCAATACACTCCGGGAATCGCTTCTGACAGGTTCTTGCTTATTTCAAAATTATGTGGCTCTAGTCTTGTGTTCCATTTATACAAAAAGTAATTTTTACTATAATTATGGAGTATATGACTATTCTGCCTTCCATCATGCTCGGAGGCTGTGTGAAAACTAGCCCCTTGATCCGCTAAAGCGATGAGTTTTAGCGGATTTTTCATGCTTATAAGGAAGAAAAATGGTAAAATAGATATAAGAAATATTAAGCAAAGCAGGTGTGAGGCAT
>JAEZVB010000126.1 GCA_023443285.1 Bacillota bacterium | reverse complement strand
GCCATCCCAGCGTTCTTGTCGTTATAAGTAGCCGTCCCGGATACGTTGACGGTATCCCCGCTAACCAGCCCCAACAGGCTGTAGTTGCTGTCTGCCAGAGTCGCGCTGCTGCTGCCGTCATAGGTCTTGGTGACAGTGCCGGTCAAGGACGTCGTCAGCGTCTTGGGCATAATCTTGCCGATGTTGGCCGTTACAGTGGAAGAAGTCAGGTTGTAGTTACCGGCATCGGCGCCTCCTAGGTTTAGCCCGCTGGCCGTGACCGTCTTGGCCATCCCAGCGTTCTTGTCGTTATAAGTAGCCGTCCCGGATACGTTGACGGTATCCCCGCTAACCACACCCCACAGGTAGTAGTTGCTGTCTGCTAGAGTCGCGCTGTTGCTGCCGTCATAGGTTTTGGTCACGCTGTTGGTCAAGTACGTCGTTAGCGTCTTGGGTGTGATCGCGCCGATATTTCCCGTTGCAGTGGAAGAAGTCAGGTTGTAGTTGCCGGCATCGGTGCCGCCTAGGGTCAGCTCGCTGGCAGTGACCAGCTTGCCTGTCCCGACGTTCTTATTGTCATAGGTAGCTGTCCCAGATATGTTAACAGTATCCCCTTCGACCAGTCCCGACAGACTGTAGTTGCTTGGTGTTAGATATGGGCCGCTGTTGTTGCCGTTATAGGTCTTGGTGGCAGTGCCGGTCAAGCTGGCGATTAGATTAGCTTTATTGATCGTCAGCATGCCTGTTTCATACACGATGTCATACCCGTGCTGGACGGAATAAAGGCTCAATCCGTAGGTTCCCGCATTGCGGGCATTGCCGTAGGTAGGATTATCTGTCCCTAACAGCAGGCTAAAATCAGTGCCGGGTGCATAGGTTACACTGGTGGGAGAGCCGCTGTAGACGGCGCCGTCGTAAGTCTTGCTTTTGTTATCGGCGTTAACGGTGGTTTGCTTTAGGAAGCATTTTAGCAGCGGCGTAGTGTGGCCGTCGTAGATGCGCCAAATTTTGTCCGCACCGCCTACCGTGTCCATGTTCTCCCCCCATACCGAAGTCCAGAAGCTGGCACTTTGCAGCTTCGACAGGGTCTTACCTGTGCCGTTAGCGTTGCCGCTCCATACGACGCTGTCGTATGCGCCGCCATTGTTGATACTGCCACCACTGGCGTCGGTAGTGGCGTAAAAGCTGTCCGTGATGCTGGAAGAGCCTGAGCCGACGATGCCGCCGACTGCGGTGGAGCCCGCGACGCTGCCGCTGTTGTAGCTGTTCTTGATGTTGCCAGATGGACTCTTACGGCCAACGAGACCGCCGACCTTGTCAACGCCCGTGACGCTGCCGCTGTTGTAGCTGTTCGTGATACCGCCAGTGTAATAGCCACCAATCCCGCCAACATCGGTAGAGCCAGTGACACTGCCGCTGTTGTAGCTGTTCGTTATCTTGCCGAAGTAGTCATTGCCGGCGAGGCCGCCGACCATGTCATCACCTGTGACGCTGCCGCTGTTGTAGCTGTTCTCGATGATGCTGCCGATGGAGGTAGAGCCGGCGAGGCCGCCGACATTGGAGCTGCCACTGACGTCGCCGTCGACACTACCACTAACGCTGCCGATGTTGTAGCTATTCGTGATGCTGCCAGAGGCTGAGCCAGCGAGGCCGCCGATGGAGGAGCTACCACTGACGTTGCCGCTGTTGTAGCTGTTCGTGATGCTGCCAGAGGCTGAGCCGGCAAGGCCGCCCACGCCGGAGATACCACTGATGATACCGTTGTTGTAGCTGTTCGTGATGCTGCTTATATAGGAAATGCCGGCGAGGCCGCCGACGGAGGAGCTACCATTGACAATGCCACTGTTGTAGCTGTTCGTGATGCTACCGGACTCCTGGTAGCCGACGAGGCCGCCGACGAAGGAGGTACCATTGACGCTGCCGCTGTTGTAGCTGTTCGTGATGCTGCCAGAGTTAAAGCCGACGAGGCCGCCGACATTGGAGCTATTACTGCTACCAGTGACGCTGCCGTCGACCAGCCCCACGTTGCGAATGTCCGCCGAAGCGCCGGTACTGGCGAACAGGCCGCTGTAACCATTCCTGTTAATGGTCAATCCTCTGATCGTATGCCCGCCGCCATCGAAGCGGCCGGCGAAATCTATGTTATAATCGCCAATCGGATCAAAGCCGAAATAGCCGCTGCCGCTACTCCAAGGATTCCATGCCGACGTCGTGCTGGCATCGATGTCTGCGCCGAGGAAATAATTGCCGTTCAGGTTGCCTTCCATACCTTGAAGATCAGTGCCTGTTTTGCTGTTCGCAACGCCCAGGCTAGCAATGACGGTGTAGGGGGTGTTGTTGATGGTCAAAAAGCCACTGCCAGAACGGTTAAAGTTCACTTTTCCGGTGAAGCCGGAGGCGGTCAAGCCGTAGTCGATGGTTCCGCTGCCGCCGGTGCCGCTGGTCATCTCCAGCGCCGCTGTGCCGGTAGCAGAAAGGGTATTTTTGATATTAATATTGCGGTATGACGACAGGGTCAGTTTGTTGGCATTCCAGCTCACCGGTGCGAGGATATTGATGTCACCGTTGCCAGTGCGGCTGGTTGTATTATACGTATTACTTCCGGCTGTATTCTCATTCTGTGTCGTGGTGATGGTAACGTTCGTGGAACTAAGCGCCGTTTGCAGATCACCGTTGTTCCAGTAATTATCTCCCGTCGTACCCGTGCCGACAGTGAAGTCCAGCGGGTCTAACAGCCAATTGCCGGTTTTACCCTGTGCCGCTGTGGTGTTGACACTGGCGGTATCGGCCACTGTCAGGGTTTTCTTGCCTGACGTCTCGACACTGCCGCCGTCGCCGCTATTTTTGCCGCCTTTAGCCGAAATGCTGCCGGCAAAGCTTGTGGTGTCGTTGGCCCAAACGACGACCTGTCCGCCGTTACCTGTTGTCAGCGCATCGGCATTAATGCTTGTCCCTTGTTCGATCACCATCTTGGTGGCCGCATATTCGCTGGCGCCGCCCTGGTATGCGCCGCCGATGAGGGCTGTGCCACCGCCGGAATCGCCGGAGACGTCAATCGCCGCACCGGCGGCTAACCGTACAGTATCACCTAACACCTTGACCGTGCCGCCGGTTTCGTCGGCATGTTTGCCGCTGGCGTCAAGGGTGCCTGCATTGGTCACGGTATCGCCGGTTAAGATAATAGCGCCGTTTTTACTTATAATGCTTTTAGCTTCTATTGTGCCTGTATTGTTGACAACTGAGCCTGTCAGGGCATCTGCGGCTTTGGCGTTCATGACGACCAATCCGCCGTCGGCTTTGATCAGGCCGCTGTTTTTGACCTCGGCCTTGACCTTGCTTTCATCAACAGACAAAGTCAACAGCCCGTCGCCAGTAAAGTCTAACAATATCTTGCTGCCTGCGCCCATAGCGACTGTGCCTTCTTTAGCCAGGATAACACCTTCATTGGCGGCATTGGCGCCCAGCAGCGCCGCATAGCCGCCATTTGCTACCGTAATACTCCCCTGGTTGAGTACCCCTTGCTGGCTGTCGCCGCTAAAGCTGTATTTGCCATTCATAAAGTCTTGGTCGCTGAGCTTCAAGGTCGAGGCCACCAGGCCGCCGACATTGACCTGAGCACCCTGGGCAAAGAGTACGCCGTTGGGGTTAAGGAGAAAGACCTTGCCATTGGCGCTAAGCTGTCCGTAAATCGCCGAGGCGTTATTGCCCAGCACCCGGTTAAGGGCGATGGAGGAAGCACCCGGCTGGATAAACTGCACCTTTTCGCCGCTGCCAATACTAAAGCTGTTCCAATTAACCGCCAGCTTATCGCTGGTTTGGTTAATTGTGACATGATTTGTCCCCTGCCCGGTGATACTGCCTGTCCCTGCCGTAATGCTGCCGCCTGTGGGATTGGCTTGCACACCTGTCAGGCTGCTGAGGAAAATCCCGGCGGCCGCTGCCGCCGGAGCAAGTTTTTTGGCAGCTTTGATGGTCAGGTCATAGACTTTGGCTTTTATACTGCCTGTGTGCGCTTTACGCACTGGTTTGTACCGCATATAGTGCGGTTTGCCGCGCAACCAGGCGCGGCGCCATTTTCTTTGCATAAGGAAGACCTCCTTAGTATAGTGAACAATGAGAAGCGAGAAGCTATATAATTTTCTATTAAATTACAATCCAGTAGTTATATTAATTATAGTTAAATTTTGCAGCTTATAATTCCAGATATGGAAAAAGGCAGTTTTTTTGCTGAAATTGTCGAATTAAAGAAAATGAAAAAAGCCATGCAGACGCATGGCAAAGAATTGTGATTATATATTTTTTGACTATTTAGAAAAGTGCAGAAGGCTCCTGACTTTCTCTTTATTTGTTCGGCTAATTGGTAACGCTGTTCCGGCAGTTCAGTTATAATTGATGCCTGACACCGCTCGGCTCTGTATCTATAGAGTTTTTTATTTCCATATAGTCCCTTGTGGAATTATTTTCATAAGACACTTCTTATCACCCATTTTTATACTTTTTAACAACTCCACATCTACCTTACACTCAAAGGCTTTTTCAAAAAGGACTTTACTATACCCCGCTGTACACTGACACCATGTATTAGTCTCTAATCTATCCACATCTGCAAGCATTGGACATGGACAAAAATGAAATTGAAGATATAGTTCTCCATTTTCGCAATATAAACCTGCCGCTTTTGCCTTATCTGAATTTCCAAATTCATCTATATTTGAAGCTGATTCTACCAGCCCTTTCACCAGTTCTAATTTCTCATCCATTCCATATCCGCACTGACAGTGCATTCTTATCTGCTTAATAGTCAGATTATCAAAATGGTTTTCTAATCTCTTCATTGTGGATTTCACCCATGTAGGATTATCCTCTATTCGGGCAGTATCATCCTTTCCATATATTATGTCTTTTGCTATTTCGTCATTACTCGCACTTTTGACAGCTCCATAAATTACTTGTTCCTGAATTTTTCTTATATCAAACATTTTTTAGCTCCTTCATTATTTGTTCCTATTACTTCCAAAAACATAAAACAGACTCCTTACAACTCGAACTACATCCTTGTTACAATTCTTATTATAATAGAAAGTCTGTTTTTAACTTCTGAATTCTTGCTCTATTTAATTGGTATACATAAATCCATTATAACTTGCATGTTTTTCCAGTTAATAGTTCGATAGATATCTAATACATACCTTTCATCCATTTCATAACCACTATCTGCCAACCAAATATTAAATAATCCTTGAAAAACAGCAAAGATATCCTGTACAAGACCATCAAAGTGATAAACTGCATATTTACCACCTTGAATAGTTGTAACATTATCCAAAGAACAATTTTTATCAACTGTCATGCATATATCATATAAACATTTATCTATACTTGTAACCGCTGGATCAGCATAAGACCTTTCAATTAAAATAGTATCCTTTTTCAAATAGTCTTTATATTTTTCTGTGAAATCACGCCAGTTTTTTCCCAGTTCAATATAGTTTCCAATATACCTTTCATATATAGCCATAAAATCATCCAGTTCCTGTATACTAATCTGCTTATCATATTCTGCAAATGCTTGGAATCTAGCAAACTTGTCCTGAAAAAAGGGATTGGGTACACAATCTGCATACTTACCTTTTCGGAATTTGACTGGAGAAATAGTATTGTGCTTCTTAAATGCCGAACTGAAATTTGATGGACTGTATCCATAATCATAGCCAATGTCGGTAATTGATTTATCCTTTTCAACCTTAAGTCTAAAAGCACTTTGTTCCATTTTTAAGCGTTTGATAAAAGCATAAACGCTTTCTCCCGTTTCTGCCTTAAAAACTCTACTGAAGTAATATTTTGATAAATGGCAGTAATCTGCAACATCTTCAATTGAAATCTCCTCGTCTAAATGTTGCATGATATAATCAATACTTTTGATTACCAATCCATTTGTGATCATAATACATACCTCACCCATCGCTTTTTGCTATTATACCGTCCCGCCGCTTCTTATGGCAGCTAGATGATACTTATTACTTTGATATTTGTCATTAAAGCGCCTAGTTCCTTCTAAATTTATGCAAACTTAGCAGGAACTAGGCGCTTTAATCATTTCCAAATTGCTTTTATTTATGGCGATGTAAACGTAAGCATCGCTTATTATTTTGCACCGTACCAATGCAACGGTTCTTCGTAACGAGTCAAACGGCGAAGTTCACTTTTAAAAGAAGCAAAATAACCGTCCCCGTGCTTCACGCGTCCCCCGTCACCTCGGTTTCCAAAGTAGTCTAGTTATCCTCAGGGTTTTTGCTATTCTCTTCAAAATCAGGTAAATGTTTTGCGGCTGGCTGAGGCATCATCATGGATTGGGGGGGCGCCGGGAAGCTAGATGAGTGAATTTTAACGGTTTTCTCCACGAATTCGATTACTATCCTCGAAATCATAGCAACAATCATCATAAGAATAACAAAATATCCGAAATGCCAGTTGTAGTAAGCCTTAATGTCAAAAAACTGAAATGCTGGCGATACGACAAAGGCGAATAAAAGGGAAGCTATAGCCGACCATGTAAGATATTGGAACCAGGTTGAGCCGTACTGGTGGGCGAGCATCAACAAGATGGGAACAACTGTAAAGTCTATAGGAAAAACGCCCGGAACAATTGGGAGCAATCGAATATTATGCTGCCATAATCCCATGGAAAAACCGAAAATATCCACCATCACCGCCTGTACAGCGACAAAGGAACCAAATAGAATTATTTCAAAAGCCCTTGATTTATCCAGTAGTTTTAGCCATATTACATATAAAACAGTCAAAAAGATTAGAGAACCCCACCATCGATTCGAGAAAAGTTCTTCAGTTATATAACGGTTCCATGTTATGTCCCAAATTTGAAGTTGAAGTTGATGAAATAGTTCATTTGGACTCATAATACCTCCCTGAAACTGATCTACCTAGACGATATCAGAATGCGAAGCTTCAGTTAGTAGTATATGTATTCCATTAACAAATAAATCCCCCATATCCATAAATAATAAAACAAACGCCACAACACCATGTTTCACGAAGGGTTGCGGCGTAACTCTTACCAGTGGTACGTTTCCTTATTCTTTAAATATTATGACACATACATTCTTCTAACAATTCACCTCTGGCTTTCTCTGTGGATTAGAAGATTACCAAGCATCAAATACCAAGGTGTTCCTTAACAAGAATAACGTGTATACGGTCTTTGTCTACAGGCATTTGCCCACTGATCATAGTATAAAAACGACATATACGCTCGGGCGAAACACAATTTGCACATTTAGCGGTTTTAGCGCAAGGTGTCGAACGCCCCAAACGCTTTGAAAGTTCGGGAGCCGTCTTTTCTTTAATCCTTATCCATGCTTCCTCTAAATTAGCAACGATTTTGTTTTCACCAACAATAATAATCACCCTTTCGGGTCCAAACATCATAGCTGCTACTCGATTTCCCTTACCATCAATATTTACTAATTCACCGTCAAGCGTTATAGCATTAGAGCTAGTGAGGTAAACATCAGACATAAGCCCCGCTTTCCTCCGCTTTACGTTTTCCTCTGCAGAGATTCCTTGCTCGAATTGATTAATCACGTTAAAATCACCGTTTATAATGTGATCAAACAGCCCTATCTCTCTAAGAGTAAGGGAATTTCCCATTGCAATCGTTGATCCTTTTGGTATTAACTCCAATGCCAGTTTTTTAGCCTCTTCACGATTCTTCACAATGTAACCGTTTATATGGTTAGCACGAAAACTTTCAAGCAGCTTATCCATAAAAACTCCCTTTCAACCAATGCTCACAGTTTTTTCTCTTAGTATATCCTACATAGACCAGATCAAACATTTCTATCGTAAAGCTCGCATTTTTTCAAAAGAAGCAAAATAACCGTCCCGCCGCTTCTTTTTATACTTCACTCAGTTGTTTATGTATTAGCTCATCAATCTCGTTAAGATGTAATTTAAAATGCCGTAAATAGTCTATAATCATTGCTTTTAACGACACACGGCTTTTGAGTGCAGTAAGCCACTCATTGCCTAATTTATCGGTATTAACATTATTAATCACTTGAACAATGTGGAGATTGGAATATTTCCATAACTGAACTAAGTCATACCAACTTTCTGTATTATAATTCTGAATCGAGACCCATCTATCATTATTGCCAAGACTCGCGTAATCCGGATAAGTCAGCGGACTGGGTTGATATTGTAAATGAATTATCCGATGCGTATTATTAGAAGCAGAATCAACCATATGTCCGACAGTCTCCTTGATTGTCCAACTTTCATTATTTAGTCTATACGTTATTAACTCTTCGGAAAGAGCCAGAAATTTCGGTTCCCATTCTTCAATCAAACGTAAGAGTTCATGATTGTTCTTCAAGAATTCACTCATGTTCTAATCCCCTTATTAATTTTTTAAGCTCGCGGAAACAGTTCCAACGAGCAAGTTCGCTTTTGCTCATTAGTTTGAATTTGTCATAGAAGCGCCTAGTTCCTACTAAATTTATACAAACTTAGTAGAAACTAGGCGATTTAATTGTTTCGAATTTGCCGTTATGGCGATGTAAACGTATGCACCGCTTATTATTTTGCACCGTTACCAATGATACATCTCTCCGTATCAGGCATAACGGCGAAATTTACACTTTTTCAAAGAAGCGAAGGCCACGTACCGTATCTCTTGTAGCCGTGGGCGCTATTTTGACAACAAAAGCGTCCTCCATGCCAGCGTTGTGTGGCTGGTAAGGGGCACCTTCGGTGGGGAAGTCATCAGAATAAGTAAACCCAGTGACATATATATTGCTCCTACTGTCCAACTGAATAGCATTTCCGGCATTTTCAGAATCTCCCCCCAAGTAAGTGGAGAATTCCACAGTATTTCCAGCAGGACTAAACTGAGTTATGAAGACATCAGGGTACCCCACACGAGTTGCCTTAATGGGGTCAACGACAGGAAAATCTGCAGAGTCGGTCAATCCGGTTACATAGGCACGGCCATCACCACTTACGGCTATACCAAGACTAAGATCATAGCCTGACCCGCCAAGGTATGTGGAATAAATAAGTACCGATCCGTCCTTGTTAATTTTAGTAACAAAAGCACTACGACCGCCAGCATTAGAGGACTGAAAGGAATTGAGAGTCGGAAAAGTTGTTGAGTTTGTACCCCCAGTTACATAAACATTACTAGCAGCATCTACAGCAATAGCATAACCCCAGTCATAGTCATTTCCGCCAAGATAGGTGGAATACAGTTGATCACCAAAAGTTATATTTGGCGACAAAAGCATTGTAAACGCCTGAGGCGGGTTTAAGCGGTTGCATGGCATTTTTCGTCGGAAAGTTGTCAGACGCAGTATATCCTACGACATGAGCATTTCCTGACCCATCAACTGCAATCCCATTCCCCACATCATAACCGCTGCCGCCAAGGAAAGTCGAATAAACCAGGTTTGTACCGTTGGCATTAAGCTTGGTTACAAATACGTCTGCCCCTCCGCCAATAGTTCCCTGGAAGGCACTAGCCCTAGGGAAGTTGGCAGAACCAGTTTCGCCTGTCACATAGACATTGTCGCCTGAGTCAACAGCAATACTGTAAGCCGCGTCATTATTTCCACCGCCCAAATACGTAGAAAAAACCAACGAATTACCCATACGATCCAGCTTGGTTACAAAAGCATCAAACTCACCAGCATTCGCTAATTGATAAGCGCCAGGGTTTGGCTGCACCGGGAAATCTGTGGAATAAGTTGTGCCAGCAATATAGGCGTAACCATCAGCGTCTACGGCTATAGCATACCCCGAATCATCATCATTGCCGCCAAGATAGGTTGAGTAGATGAGGGCCGAGCCGTCAGCGTTTAATTTGCTCACAAAGGCATCTGATGCCGTTTGGTGACTCTGGTAGGGGTCCTTAACAGGAAAATCATCAGACCTTGTATAGCCGGTTATATAGGCGTTACCATCAGCGTCAACGGCAATGTCGTTGCCCCTATCACCAGACGTACCGCCTAGGTAGGTTGAGTAAACAAGGACTGGATCGATTACAAGTGGCTGAGATGTGTCGTAGCCAGCTAACCGAAACTTAATTTGTTCACCCGCCTGGAGGTCATATTCACCGGTGATTTGCATTTTTATACCATTGACCTCTTGATAGACAAACGGCTTCCTCAGACAGATTGCTGCTTCCTCAAGCTGAATTACGAGGTTTCCTTGCTCATCCAGTGACAATTGATCAGCACCGGTTAATTCTAATGATATATTATCCGGATCAGCTCCGGCCGCAACAACCAAGTCCCATTCGAGCTGTTGCCCGTTGCCATAAAAAACCACATCAATACCAGGGTAAATATCGGTATACTTTACCGCGGTATAGGTAGAGATATCAGTGTGCCAGAGTGCCGGATCATTGCCGATAAAATAGTTAACTTTGCCGGGCAGCTCCTCAAGCCCGCTGGCGGCAGTCCGCTGACTGGCTCCCTGGAACTTAAGGCTTAGTACCTTGGGTGGTATCGGTTCCGGCTTTTTCGGCATAGCTTCGGCTTCCGGCCTAGTCGGGTCGGAGTCCAAGCGGTGTTTCAAGTTGAATCTCCCGTCCTCTCGTGGTTGGCGTAAGACCATCACCGCTTCACCAGAGATTAAAAATAACGTATAACCACCAACACGCGCCAGAAAATCAACCTGGGCGTCACTTTGCCCCTGATTGGCTTCAAAGCTAAGCGGCAATTTACCAAAGGTCTCCATTACACGCATTAACACTCAATCCTTTCTTACGTTCTAGCGCAGCTATTGCTTCGTTTTTGGTGCGTCATTTTCACTGAAGCCCAGACTTTCCCGATTAAGGGCTAGTAGGACATCATCCGGGATAGATACTAGGCTCATTTAAAACCAGCCTCACTTTTCTAAACAACAAGCTGCAACACTATGCGGAATTCCTGCACAGTAAAAGATATTTTCATAATCTATATACTATGCGGTTAAATATAAATTTGTTCTAAATGTGAAGTTTCGAAGAAGACAAGGGACGGTGGTATCCTAGGGTTTCGGACGATCAACGCAATTGACTCATCATATATCGAGAGTCCCCTAAAAGCGTTAAAAGAAACCACCGGCTTAGACAAGCAATCTTCGCCGGTGGTTATATAAGGCAGTTGGGGACATTCCCCTTTTGTCATCGTTGAGACAAATAAGGAACGCCCCCAACTGTTAGTAAGCCCCCCGAGGCCGTTCAGAATCGTCCATATGCTAGGCCGACTAAGGAAGCGCGCGCAGACAGTACAGGTGCGTACGGCAAGCGCGCTCCCGGAGCACCAACAACGGTCGAACGACTATGCCGTCCATGGCGCGTTCGACACTTGCGCATCCATGCGCGTCGCAGATGGGCGGTTATCAACGGCCTCCTCTCGCCGTTACCAATGATACGGCTCTCCCCGACTAATCTTAAACGCCCGGTACACCTGCTCTACCAGCAGCAACCGAATCATCTGATGAGTAAAGGTCATCTTAGAAAACGACAATCTTTCCTTAGCCGCTTTCACTACTTCGGCTGACAGTCCGAAGGCACCACCGATGATAAATGTAATATCGCTCTGCCCATTTAGTGCCAAGCTATCAAACTTGGCGGCCAATTGTTCTGATGACATAGCCTGCCCGGCAACATCTAAGACGATTAGGTAGCTTACTGGACGCACGGCTTTTAAAAGGCGCTCACCCTCCCGGGTGAGCGCTTGTGTTTTTTCGGCTAGCGACGGGTTATCTGGCATCTTTTCCTCGGCGAGCTCGATAATGTCAAGCTTGCAGAAGGGTGTAAGTCGCTTCAAAAATTCCTGGATACCGGCGGTTAGATATTTTTCTTTGATTTTTCCTATGGCAACAATGGTAATCTTCATCGTTTTATTGTCCAGGCATTTCTTCAAGGAGAACGTTGATAGTCTTGTTCTCATTGTTTCGTTTTATCACTACGTCGACCTTGCTGCCAACTTGCTGGCTGTCAAGCACAGCTCTAAGCTCAGCGACGCTGTTGGTCTCGGCACCGGCGACTTTGAGAACGATGTCGCCTTCACGGATACCGGCTTTATAGGCTGGACCGGATGACGATGCCTTGGCAACATAGACACCTTTGTCCAATTTAAGTTCATAGCCGTATTTGGCGGCAGAAGCCGGATCTAATGCCCCTACTCCCAAATAAGCCCGGACTACTCGGCCTTTGTCGATGAGGGACTGCAGTATGGGGCGGGCGCTGTTAATGGGGATGGCAAAACCAATGCCTTCTACACCGGAGAGAGCAATTTTGGCGCTGTTAATACCAATAACTACGCCATCGGCATTAACCAGGGCTCCACCGGAGTTACCAGGGTTAATGGCGGCATCGGTCTGGATAAGTTTGAAGCGGCGTTCGCCGATATCCAGCGAACGGTTGAGGGCACTGATAACCCCAGCAGTTACACTGCCTTTGAATTCAAGACCAAGCGGATTGCCGATAGCAATGGCTGGTTCGCCAATCATCAGGGCATCTGAGTCACCAAGAGTAGCTACAGGCAAGTCTTTGGCCTCCACTTTGACAACAGCTAAATCAGTAGCTGGATCGACACCAACAACCTTACCATCAAAAGTACGGCCATCAGACAGGGAAACTGAGATTTCCTGGGCATTTTCTACTACATGGTAGTTTGTGGCGATATAGCCCTGGGCATCAAAAATTACACCTGAGCCACTTCCCTGTTCCACCAGAACCTGACGGTTGCTAAAAAAGTCGCGGACAATCCCTTTGTTGGTAATACCGACAACAGTCGGTCCAATGGCTTGTGCTGCGCGAACAATCGGAGTGTTGCGAGCCTCAGACACCTGCGCCTGAGCTGTTGGCGGCTGCAACGCTTTGAAGGATGAGCCCGGATTGGGTTTTGGGGCTTTATCGATATTGCTGGCGCAGCCTACTACAAAAGCGGCACCAATCATCATGCTAACTAAGGATACTACAATATAAGGAGTGAGTTTCCCAAACCATTTCATGCTATCGCCTCCACTTAGTATTGGCCTATTCCTGCTATTTGTTCAGGATAGGTACGATGTAGTGTAATATCTTTATTCAACTGACACCCCTCTTGGGTTAAAATAGCAGCTACCGTCTCCTCCGCCAGTTCAGGCCGATTGTTTTCCCGGCTAAGATGCGCCAAAAAAACATCGGTGTGTGCCTTACGGTTAAGCCGCGCCAGTGTCCAGCCAGCATCTGTATTCGCCAAATGGCCACGATTACTCATAATACGCTTTTTGAGGTACCAAGGATAACTACCATTCTTCAGCATTTCGACATCGTGGTTTGCCTCTAGAACCAAAACATCTGACAAAGCCAATGCTTCTTTGACTGTCGGTGTAACAAAGCCGAGGTCAGTCGCAAAACTCACTTTTGTTGAGCCTGAGTATAAACGAAAGCCTACCGGATCAGCTGCATCATGCGAGATGGCGAAGGGTTCGACTTTTACTTTGCCAATGTCCAGACTGTCGGGAAGTTCGCGGCAACAATCCTGGGGTAATGTTTCCCTGCAGTACATAGACTGCCAGGTGTCTGGCCGGGCGTAGGTCGGCAAATGATATTTTTTAAGGAGTGTAGTGAGCCCATTAACATGATCACGATGTTCATGGGTGATAAGCACACCGTCAAGGTCTTCAATTTTAGTTCCCAGTTTTTCAAGCGATTGTTTGATGCGACGGGTACTAATACCGGCGTCCACCAAAAGTTTGGTGTTTTCCATTTCAATAAAGGTAGCATTTCCCGTGCTACCGCTGGCCAAAACATGAATTTGCATAAATACCTCTTTTACATCTATCAGTAGTGAAAGTAAAGAAAATACGGCTTGCGCCGAGCCTTTGGCGAAACAAGAAATATATTCGACTAAAGTCCCTGTAAATCCTTTTTTTACAAGTAATTCACAGCCCCATTCCCCCCGGCAAATTCCGGTATTATGCTCTGCCAGTTACTGCTGATTAGCTTGTAGAATGTTTGTTACATACACTCAGCCGGAAGTTGTGCTATGACCGCGTCCCGGAGTTCGCACGGCAAGCCGGCAAGCAAACTTGCGGTAATTTCTTTTAACCGTTTTGCTGTTTTGGCCTCAAAGCGCAAGGTAAAGAGTGGCTCTGTCACTGAGGCGCGAATCATGCCCCAACCATCAGAAAATTCAATGCGCACACCATCAATCCGGTTGGGGCTATAGGCGACAAGACTGTCGGCAACCTGATCCAGCACAACCTCCTTATCAGCCCCCAGGTAGGTAACCCGAATATCGGGGGTTAGCAGGTAATTTGGGATAGCGTTCACCTGTGCGGCAAGACTGCCATGCTTAGCTATTAATTCGCATATTTTTAGTCCGGAGAACATACCATCATCATATCCGAGTTCACGGAAAAAGAAGTGTCCGCTGATCTCACCGGCAAATAAGGCTTGTTCCTGAATAAATGCAGTCTTACTAAAAGTATGTCCGGCGCGAGCCATGACCGGACGTCCACCAGCTTTAGTGACCTCTTCCGGCACAACCATAGAACACTTGGCATCATAAATAATCGCACCCGGCTTACTCGCCAAATACTGCCGTGCCAGTAGCACCATAATATCATCGTTATCAATGGCGCGACCGGTTTCATCAACAACTCCTACCCTGTCACCATCCCCGTCAAATCCGATTCCTACAGCTGCTCCATGAAATCGTACGGCTTCACCAAGGGCTGCCAGGTTTTCTGGGAGCGCCGGGTTAGGCGGCCTGTGAGGGAATCGTCCATCTGGTGTACAATTCAGTTCAACTACTTCATACCCCAGCTTTCTAAACAGCTGAGGAGCAATATCAGCCGTAGCGCCATTACCAGCATCAATAACTACCTTTAGCTTGCCAGGACGTGCCTTGCCAGCTGTATATTCCAGGTATTCTTCAATAACAGGGTATTTTGTTATCTCACCATTTCCCTGTGTACGGGCATTCCTATCCACCAATTGTCCAATATGAGCCACTTCCTCTTCACTGACCGGCTTGGGACCAAGCACTAGTTTAAAACCATTATACTCAGCCGGGTTATGTGATGCGGTAACCATGACCCCACCAGTTGCCCCGGTAATCTGTAATGCATAGTAAAACACAGGCGTTGCCACTGTGCCAATATCAACTACCTGGCACCCGGACTCAGCCAAACCATCTATCATGATCTTTTGCAGCGCAGGTGTAGACAAACGAATATCGCCGCCCACCACCACTTTTTGTCCGGCAAGGACAACACCTATTGCCAAAGCAATCCGTCTGGCCATATCATCCGTTAACTCTTTACCGGCCACACCTCGGATGTCACAGGCTTTAAATATACTCATACTTGTCCCCTCTCTGGGTAGCTAACGCAGAAAATCGCAATTTATTTTTATAGTTAAAAAACTTGGCAGTTGGCCAAGTTTTTTCATTGCTCTTCATTATTGTACCACGGCAATCCCCGCACTTCAACTGTGCACTTTCCCTGCCTCCAACATATGTACAGCGCAGGTAAAACACGGGTCAAAAGATCGAATAACCCTTCCTGCCTCAATGAGGTTAGCACCATCAACCACCGGCGTACCGATAAGCGCCTGTTCAACAGGACCGCGAATACCCCGGCTGTCCCGTGGCGAGAAATTCCAGGTTGTCGGCGTTACGATCTGATAATGAGTCACCTTATTATGTCGGTATTCCATCCAATGGCCAAGTGCGCCTCTCATGGCATCAGTCAAGCCGATTCCTGTCCCGCTGTCAGGCGGTGTAAACGGCAGATAGCTAGGTGTGTTGGGAACAATTTCATTAAGCCAGCCTTGGGCAAGGCGGCAAATCTTAAGCGTCTCTTTAGCCCTGGCTACCAGGCGATCCATAACCGATACTCCCCGTCGGTAATCGCCATTAATAAAGCCTCTCGCCAATGGCCCGCTCTCAATCGGCATCTCTTTATAGCGTGGTGCTTTTATCCATGTATATGCATCAGGTTTATCCCGGCTAGGAATGGTGCGTCCTTCTGTCAGAATTCGCCGTTCTTGTTCATCTTTATACCAGCTGTAGCGGATTTCTTCGCCAATATGATTGACATCCAGCCTCTCCATCTGGCCTTGGTTTACTATGAGTCCTGGCTGTAAAGCACGTTCTCCCGTGACCGGCGCCGGGAACATACCATAGGACATTAGGTTTTTGTAACCTGCACCAATGTCATAGTAATCTTTATAATAATCAGCAATAAGTAATACATCGTTTATAAAAAAGGTTTCTACCCATTCCGTCAATTCCTGTAATATACTGCTATAAGCCATTAACCGCTCTACTGAGGCCTGCTCAGTAACTCCGGTGGCCATAATGGTCTGCTGCATGGGTGCCTTAGCCCCAAATACGGCCATGGCCTCATGGGCACGCATCGCCTTCAAAGCAGCTTCTTTGGCATGTTGCAATAGTTCACCATTTACCTTTGGCGGTAGGCGAAAGTCGCCTTGAGGCCTGGGTATGTAAGGTGGCATATCCGGACCCTTAACATAATCATATAACACCAAAATATAGAAGTGCCGTAGATGATTTTGAATAATGTCGGCGGCAAATATTAAATTGATTAGATGCTGACCGGTCGGCGTGGGTTCAACACCAAATGCCTGTTGCTGCGCCATGCTGGCGACAACCGCGTGAGCACCTGAACAAATTCCGCAGATGCGTTGGGTAAACAACGCCGCATCGCGCGGATCCCGATCTATCAGCATACTCTCAATACCCCGGAATAGGTGCGCCCCTATCCACGCATCTACTATTTTACCATTCTGCACCTCGACATCAGCCCGAAGTGGCTCATGAACACGTGTTACCGGGAAAATTGTCTGCACAGGCATGGCGAACTACCTCCTATGTTTTTGCCCTGGCCGAAAAAAGTCAATCACTTTTTGCCTGAGCGTTCTAGGCAGCTTGCGTTTAACTTTGGCCTGATCCAAGTTTTTACTCTCGCTAATAAGTGCATTTTGCTGACGGATTAGATCATCAAGCTCTTGTTTTAGCTGCTCCAAATTTTCCGGTGGATCAGGTTCATTGGGTTTAGTACCGTCAAGCCAGTGTTTACCAACCCGTTTGGCAACAACACCGGTAATGAGATGAGCTCCAACGGCTGCTGCACCCATTCCAGCTGCTGTCGCACCAAATTTCTTGATATTAAGCGCACCCAGCGGTGTTTGCAAGTCAGGCAGATGATTATAAAACGGCATGGAACTATCAGGAAAACCTGGATTGGCGCAACCGATACATGGCGTACCGGCTCTTACCGGCCAATTGACGTAATGATTCCATTGCCGCTTGGGACAATCAGCATGCGTAATCGGCCCTTTACAGCCCACCTTATACAAACAGCCACTTTCGCCTGGGAAGGCGGCAAATATCCCATCTTCAAACTGCTGGCGGCGCTGGCACAAGTCATGTATTGTCTGGCCAAAAAACATCTTAGGTCGGTTATAACTATCAAGTTCTGGCAGACCATACATAATGAGATGACTAAATGTACCTGTCATCCAGTCCGGGTTGGCAGGACAACCGGGAATATTAATAACAGGCTGCTTAATTACTTCCCAAACCCCCTTAGCTCCTCCCGGATTGGGATACGCCGCCGCTGGACCGCCGAAACAGGCACAGGTTCCAACTGCGATAATATGCTTGGCTTTTGGCGCAAATTCTTTTAGTGCCGCCATGCCTGTCACCATCTGATTACCACGCATGAAAACATGATTATAGCGGCCACTATCGGCTGTCATAACAGCACCTTCGATCACTAGCCAGAACTTACCGCTTTCTTTCTCCACGGTATCCAGCAG
>JAEZVB010000096.1 GCA_023443285.1 Bacillota bacterium | reverse complement strand
CGAATGTTCTCCAACCAGTTGGTATAGATTTTTGTAAACCGCTCTGGCACAAATTGAATCTGCCCTGAAGTTACAGCCTCAATCGCCGGTTTGGCGAGCGGCTCCATTTTTACAAACCATTGCTTGGATACTAAAGGCTCCACTACTGTATTGCAGCGCTGGCAATGTCCGACAGCGTGATTATGCTCATCAATTTTGACAAGATACCCTTGTTCTTTCAAGTCCGCAACCAAAGCCTTGCGGCATTCATAACGATCCATACCGGCATACTTCCCAGTATCGGCAGCCATTGTGCCATCAGGATTTATAACTATGATTTCGGCAAGCTTATGCCGAAGACCCATATCAAAATCATTCGGGTCATGTGCCGGGGTAACCTTTACAGCCCCTGTTCCAAAGGAAGGATCAACATATTCATCCGCAACCAGTGGCAAAAGGCGTCCAACAATTGGCAGTATGAGATTTTTGCCGACAAGATGCTTGTATCGTGCATCATCAGGATGAACGGCTACGCCACTGTCACCTAAAATCGTCTCAGGCCGAGTTGTTGCAACAGTAACATATTCGTCATCCGTACCTTCTACCAGATAACGGACATGATACAGATGACCTGGCTTTTCCTCATGTTCCACTTCAATATCACTTAAAGCCGTATTACAACGCGGGCACCAGTTAGTGATGCGATGTCCCTGGTAAATAAGGCCCTGCTCATACAGACTTACAAAAACTTCCCGCACGGCCTCCGAGCAACCCTCATCCATGGTAAAGCGCTCGCGCTCCCAGTCACAAGACGCCCCTAGGCGCTTAAGCTGATTTAATATCCGGCTGCCATACTGCTCTTTCCAGTCCCAAACCTTATCAATAAAGGGTTCACGTCCTAGATCATAGCGGGTCTTGCCTTCTCCTGCCAGCACTTCCTCGACTTTAATCTGAGTAGCAATTCCGGCATGGTCTGTCCCCGGCATCCATAGGGTATTATAGCCCTGCAAACGCTTAAAGCGGATAAGAATATCCTGCAGCGTATTATCAAGCGCATGTCCCATATGCAGCTGGCCGGTAACATTTGGTGGGGGAATTACAATACTAAACGGCTGCTTGGCTTTGTCCACTTCTGCATGAAACAGCTTGTTATCTTCCCAAAATTTATACCACTTAGCTTCTACCGCCTGCGGATCATAAACAGTTGAAATTGTATTGGTTTGTTCTTGTTCCATAATGCCTCCTTGATAACACTTCTTTATTAATAAAAAAAGCCTTTCATCCATATAAGGACGAAAGAACTTAACTTCCGCGATACCACCTTGATTTCCGGCATAAAACAGCCCGGACACTCGCACTGCCATAACGGGGCAACCCGGCCACGCTTACTAATAGATTCAGCGAGGCGGCTCCTGGATGACCTTCAACTTACGTACAGAGGAACCTTTCAGCCATGGATTCCCTCTCTGAACAGACACGTCAGCCTACTTTTCCATTCTTCGCCATTCTTTAGTATACAGTTGAGTTTATTATACTTTTCCCAGTAGGTGATGTCAACATTTCACGGCCGGAAGAACATGTTCCACAAATGAAAAATTTGGAATTAGCTAAGGTGTATCATACTAGTTGGGCTTCCTTAGGATTAAATGCTATCTTGAGGTGCATCCCGACGGATACTTTGACGCCAATTTGTTCCCGCGGAACACGCACGATCAGAGATAAGCCTTTCGTTTCTACCATAATACGGTACATCCCAATTCCCGGTACAATTTGTGAAACAATCCCTTCTCCAGCCATCAATGAATGATCCTGCCGAACAGCTGATTGTTCATCTACTATATACAGAGCATCTCCCGGAAAGCAGCAGGCTGTCACTGCCGCTCGAACCTCTTTCTCCCAGGCAAAACAAACACCATTACTCAGTTTTATAAATGTATCATCACCCTGCCTTTCAACCAGGCAGGGTATAATATTGTCCATCCCGATTAAACTGGCGATTATCGCATTGACCGGGCGTCGTAAAATTACTTCAGGCGTATCGTCTTGAACAATATACCCGTCCTGCAATACCACCACTCGTTCGGCAAAATACAAAACATCATTAAAACTATGACTAACTAATATTACCGTAGTGCCTCGCGCAATAGCTACCATTCTTAATTCTGCCAGCAAGGTATTGCGAGTCGGTGAATCAAGTGCTGCAAACGGTTCGTCCAATAATAATAGTTCAGGCTCATATACCAAGGCACGCGCCAGACATACTCGCTGCGCTTCTCCGCCTGATAATTTACGTGCCATCCGATTCGCCAAATGATCACAATGAAAATCCGCTAACGCCTTATTTACTTTGGCTTGTATCTCTCGCTCAGGCATGCCGCGGAAGCGTAGCGCTAATGCTACATTATTATATACCGTATCATCCAAAAGCAGGGTCTCTTGAAACACCATTGACGACCGTTGACGCAACACATGTTTATCCGCTCTGGCAACATCTTGCCCAAACAAAACCATTTTGCCGGTTTGATATGCCAAATGCATATTTATTAACTGTAAGAGTGTGCTTTTACCAGCACCATTAGACCCGACAACAGCAACAATATCACCGGCCGCTATCGACAATGTTTCAATATGTAAGGTTTGGCGTTTATTGCGAACAACGCTAATATCAGCTAACTCTAGTAGAATTTGTCTCATGCGTCATCTCGCTTTCCACTATTCTGCAAATAAGTTAATAACGCTACTATCCCATAGACGACAATCAACAAAACAAAACTAAGTGCCAAGGCAACATCGTAATTGCCTTTACCAACTTCCATAACAGTAGCAGTAGTAAGTACTCTAGTCTGACCTTTAATATTACCGCCTACCATCATCGATGCTCCAACCTCTGAAACTACGCCGCCGAAACCTGCCATAACCGCTGCCATTAAGCCTAATTTAGCCTCTTTAATTAATAGCCAGTTCGCTTGCCACTCGGTAGCACCAAGCGATAATAACTGCAAGCGCAATTTAGGATTAAGCCCACTCAGCGCGGCAAAACTCAACCCGGCTATAATAGGGCTGGCAATCACAGCCTGAGCGATAATCATCGCCCAGACTGTGTACATTAATCCTAACATCCCTAGTGGACCGTAGCGCCATAAAAATAAACTAACCAGTAAGCCTACAACCACGGGCGGTAAGCCCATGCCAAAGTTGATTAGACTAAGGCAAAAACGTTTCCCTGGGAATTCTTTCAAAGCTAACCATAAACCGATAGGAACTCCAATGGCTATACTGAGTAAAGTTGCAGTCCCAGAAACTTTGATGGTCAAAAGAGCAACCTCATAAACCTCAGCATCACCATGTACTAGCAGATATAGTGCCTGAATCAGCCCTGAAAAAATATTGTCCATCCCTACATCCTCTTATAATCCAAAATCCTTATCGGTTTTTCCAGCATCGGCAAAAAATAACGGTTGTCCAAACTTATCTTTACCAAAAGTACTAATCAAACCTTGCCCTTCACTTGACAGGAGAAAAGCGCTAAAAGCTTTCGCGCCGGCGTTATTCACTTTTGCATATTTTGCAGGATTAACTTCCATTACATGATAAACATTTAATAACTTTGCATCGCCTTCAACTAGTACCTCTAATGCCAAATTTTTCTTTTGTGCTAAAAAAGTAGCTCGATCTGTCAAAGTATAACCTTTTTTCTCATTAGCAACCTGTAACGTCTGTCCCATACCTGCACCAACTTCCTGGTACCAAGCACCAGCTGGTGCTACACCAGCCTGCTTCCAAAGCTTTTGTTCCATCTGGTGGGTGCCAGACTTATCGCCACGCGAAATAAACGGTACCTGGGCTTTGGCGATAGCTGCCATGGCTGCAGAAACGGCCTGCCCTTTACTATGTGCCACATCATCAGCAGGGCCGACAATGATGAAATCATTATGCATAACCATCAGACGATTGATAGCCGCCCCACTGGCAACAACCTTTTTCTCTGCATCTGGCGCATGCACCAAAAGTACATCAGCTTCGCCCTTTTCTCCCATAGCCAAGGCCTGTCCAGTGCCAACAGCAATGGTTTTTACTTTATAACCTGTCTTTTTCTCAAAAACGGGAATAAGCACATCCAATAAACCACTATCTTGGGTACTGGTAGTAGTGGCAAGTATTACTTCTGGAACTGCCGGTTTTGGCGGTTGGTTTTCAGCCTTATCAGTCTTTCCTCCACAGCCTGCTAACGTTATTATCATTAAACCAATAAGAAGTATTGCCAGTAAATTTCTACTGTTCTTTTTATTCATTTATACACACTCTCCTATTGTAATTTATAAATCCTAGGCGGTATCAACTCAGCGCTACCAAATTCCCTGCATGCTTCAAATCATACCCACCAAGCACCTCCACTTGCTGCCGAAATTCTGGTGATTGTAAAATCCTAATAATTAACGCCAGTCTTTCATCTTCAGGCGAAAAGTTCAAAATAAGATCATACTGTTCCTGAGCTACCGCAATAAAATCTAGTCCAAGCGCTTTAGCTGCGGCATATATACCCATGCCAGTATCAGCAGCACCGCCTGCAATGGTTGCCGCAACTGCCATGTGAGTACCTACTTCTTTATCATAGCCTACTATTTTTCTATCGTCTATATTCATTTTTTGCAGCTGGTAATCCAGCAACATACGTGTCCCCGCCCCCCGCTGGCGATTGACGTATTCAATATCTGAACGAAGTAAATCACTCAGGCCCTGAATATCTTTGGGATTACCCGGCATAACCATTAACCCTTGATCGCGCATGGCTAAATGCACCAGGCAGCAAGATGGGTTATTTTTTAAATAGCGATTGACATAGGACACATTATACTCACCGGTCTTTTCATCAAGCATATGTATCCCCGCAATATGCGTTTCATTATTGCGCACTGCCATAATACCCCCCATACTGCCAACATTAGCACAAGACAACGAAAGGTTAGCCTGCCGGCGCAAAAAAACGCCTAGAATCTCAAGTGCAAGGTCATGACTACCTACCGATAGAATATTTTTGCTGGCCTGTTGCCTGCCAAATAGTTTAACATTTGTTACTGTTCCCGCTGGCAATCCATCCATCGTCTCTTTAACAACAAGCATCCCCTGCGCCTTGGTTAATGAGCTTATTAAGCCAGCTCCGCGTCCTAACGGCGCAGCAACCGTTTTCCCCTGTACTTCGCCAAGCGACACCCTGATATACTCTTCTACACCAATATGGGAGTAAACCTGTCTGGACATAGTCGCTGCTACTGTTTCAGTCTCTGGCAAAGGCAGTTTCTGCCTGGCATACAGCACATTGCGCACAAATAAATCTGCTGTCAACATGGCAGATACCGGATATCCAGGCAGCCCGATAACCGGCTTGCCCTGGCAAAGCGCTAGTATTACCGGCTTACCTGGTTTAATTGCTACACCATGAACCAATACCTCACCCAACTCAGATAGTATATCGGCAGTAAAGTCTTCTGTACCTGCTGAAGTTCCAGCATTAGTAATGACCATATCACTGACTTGCAGGCTATCAATAATAGCTGCTTTAATCTTTTGATAATCATCAGGAACAATCTCATGCCGTTTCGCTTCACCTCCCCAAGAGGCTACCGCTGCACATAACATATGGGAATTAACATCTAAAATTGCCCCTGGTTTAAGTTCCTGATGAGTCGCGACTAATTCGCTGCCTGTAGGAATAACTGTCACTTTAGGCTTAGCGACAACTTCCACACTATCAAGCCCCGCAGCCAGCAAAGCTGCAATATCTGAGGGAGTAATTACATGATGTTCCGGCAAAACCAATTCATTTGCCACAATATCTTCGCCAATAACCCGAACATGCTGCCACGGCACAGCCGCCGCAATAATATCAGCATAGCCATCTGACAAATGTACATCCTCAACCATTATGACTGCATTAGTACCTAGCGGCATCAGATCACCAGTATCTACAATATAGCAACCAGCATCTACAAATGGCTCGCCGGCTTTTAGCACAAGCATTTTTTTGGGAGTAGTTTCACCTGCGCCAAAGGTATCCTGTGCCCGTACCGCAATACCATCCATGGCCGAGCCATTGTAGTGTGGCACAGATTGCTTAGCATACACACACTGAGCGGTTACTCGCCCTAACGCCTCATTAATACTTACTACTTCGCCAAGTAAAGCGGTGAAATAATCCACAGCGCCAAGTTTTTCCCACCATAGCATCTCAGCCTGCTTCCGAGGCAGACAATCTAGATACGCTTTAACTTTCTGCAAATGCCTCATCCTTACTGTTTTATAATAAGCTCCACTTCCACCATTTCCTCGCTATATAAACCGCCTTTGTCAGCCGCAATATGTACAATGCCGTCCGCAGCAGACATAGTACTAATTAATCCTGATTTCCCCAAAACTGGTTCAGCCCAATATTCACCAGACTTCTTAATTATTTGTACTCTAATAAAATCATCTCTGCCAGGTACCGAAGCCATACTGCGTGACATTCGCGCCGGAATAGCATAAACCTCTTTACTGACCTGACCAAGAAGAATTCGTACTGCCGGTTTTACTATTTGATTACAAACAGTCATCGCAGCCACTGGATGCCCTGGCAGACCAAAAACCGGCACTTTTCCAATCATGCCAAAAATTGTGGGCTTACCTGGTTTTACTGCCAGCCCATGAAATATTACATCAGCTTTACCTAATTCTTTAATAACTCTAACAGTATGATCTCTAACTCCAACCGAACTGCCTCCTGATACAATTACCATATTGCATGCTGTTGCCGCCTGCGCTAATGTCGCAAACAATTCGTCATATTGGTCTTTTACTATTCCATAACGTTTCACTTTGCATCCTATATCTTCGAGTATTGCCGCTAGCACATATGAATTAATGTCCCGAATTTGACCATCTACCGGGGTACACGCTACATCAACCACTTCATCGCCGGTGGAAATAATTATGATCTCCGGTCTCTGGCGTACCGTCACTGTTACACAGCCACCTGCGGCCAAGGCTCCAATATCGGGCGGCATAATTTTTTGTCCCTGGCTTAGCAGGAGGCGTCCGGCACTAATATCTTCACCTTTAGCCACAACATTTTCTCCAGGTGCAACCGCTTTTAGAACTAGTAGGCTGCTATTATCAGGGCGTTCTGTATGCTCCAGCATGACGACAGCATCTGCTCCCATTGGCAACATACCACCAGTGGGTATAGCCACAGCCTGTCCAGGTTTTAGCTGAGTAACTGCCGACTGCCCCATTACTACTTCGCCAACAATATCAAATAACGCAGGCACACCTTCACTTGCCCCAAACGTATCCATACCTCGTACTGCAAAGCCATCAACAGTTGACCGGCTAAACGGCGGCAAGTCATCTTGATTTACAACATCTTTTGCCGCAATACGACCTAATGATTCGCCCAAAGAAACTTGCTCGTTTCCGACCAAAAGCCCATCCATTTTACTCATTATCAAGCGCTCGGCGTCATGTAAGGATATGCAATTGAAATACTCCATAATTAATGCTCCTTATACTTACCAAAACAGCCTAACTGGCAATCGCAAATTTTAACCCCAACGGCCGTAGCTACCTTGCCGATAGTTACCAGTGACACACCCTCGGCCTCGGCTAACTGGTGAGCCTCCGTACAAGTTAACTTGCCGTTTTTCGCTACCTTCATAAGTTTGTTTTTAATAATTTCAGATGTTTCAATTGATTTCATAAAAACTACAAGCCTCCCAGTTGGTTATTCTGATCAAAGTTACCTTTGTTGTTTTCATAAAAATAGTATTACAAAGAAAAGCCTATACCTTACCGATACTTTTTTCTTGTTAGTGCATTAATATTCCTGCTTGTATAATTAAGCAAAATACATAAGAAAAGACTTGGCTTGTACCAAGTCCCTCCGGACGCCGGCAGAAGCCTTAGTCGTTCTTACTTATTATCAGAAAGGGGTTATACTTTCTGATAATGTAAAAAAAGCCTTTCATCCATATCTGGACGAAAGAGCTTAACTTTCACGATACCGCCTAGATCTCCGGCATAAAAACAACCCGTATTCTCGCACTGCCATAAACGAAGCAAACTTAGTAACAAATTCCGTGGGGCGACTCTACAACACGTTCTATACAGTGCTTAGCCTTAGTTAAATCTTCTACAGTATTCACATTTAAAAAGTAGTATTCCGGTAGATGTAGGCGAACCATCTCCGCCTGAGAAATATAGTTTATAGTCACATCCTGAAAAAAGGATTGAACACAGCGATGCTCCTCATGAAGATGCATCTCAATAGCTGTCAGACACTGTTTGGAATATATTGCATGCAAGGGTTCCACATTTTCACCGTTATGGGGGATAAGAACATCTTCCTGCCCAAGACGCTTGGCCATATGTTGAATAAAGAAGGGTTCAATAAAAGGCATGTCACAGGCAACAATAAATATATGCAATGTGGGTGAATAGATTAATCCTGTATGTATTCCACCCAGCGGACCTTTGTCTTTAAAAATATCGCCAACCATCTCGCAACCTAAATACTCATATTCTTCAGGATGATTGGTGATAATAATTGGGTTCCTTGCAAAGATGTCAGTTACCTTTCCTAATACAATCTCAATTAGTGGTTTGCCATCCAGTTTTACAAAAGATTTATTTTTCCCCATTCGCCGGCTTTGCCCTCCAGACAATATAAACGGAGTAATATTATTCCGCCACCCGGGGTTATGCTTGAAGTTACTCAAATAAACCAGCGCTCCATCTCAAATAGACATTTAGTTTAATTATAATAACTGGTAATAATAATGTCAACTTTGTGTGTACTTTTGCCGTTACTGCCCTTATGCTTTTAAGGAGCGCATGACTAAGTGAAAAATTCCACTTTATTACATTCAGATAGTGCCCAGGCTATTTCGGCATAATATTCTTGCCATTCAGAATAATGAGTTGGCTCTATCATGAATTAGTTCTTATAATGACTATAATGAGGTATTCTGCAAATACATAGGTACTTTTAAAACCTAACCCGGGAAGGAGGATAATATAGAATTTTGTCGAATTTTAATATTATAAGTCATTTTTCGGTTATTCTGCAGTTCCTCTTAATATGCCCGATACTACCATAAGGAGTGTGAACACAGTTAATGGTCAAATTAACAATTGACAGCCGAGTTATTGAAGCCCCTGAAGGCAGTACTATATTAGAGGCTGCCAAACTTGCAGGGGTAAATATCCCGACTTTGTGTCATCTCGCTGATTTAACCCCAGAAGGTGCCTGCCGGGTCTGTGTCGTGGAAGTAGAAGGTGCCAGAGGGTTAGTTACCGCTTGCACCTACCCAGCAACGGAAGGTCTGGTTGTACGCACCACATCAGCAGTCATTCGGGAAGCACGCAAAAGTGTAGTTGAACTCATGCTAGCTAATCATCCTCAGGATTGCTTGTCCTGCCAACGTAATCTAGATTGCGAACTACAGTCACTGGCTAGCCAGCTTGGTATCCGCGAGATTCGTTTTAGTGGCGAACGCCGCCAATTTGCGATTGATGACAGCAATCCCTTCATTATCCGTGATAATAATAAATGTATTCTCTGCGGCCGTTGTGTTCGGGTTTGCCGGGAAATACAGTGCTGCGATACTCTTGAATGGACTAATCGGGGCTTTGATACCAAGGTAACACCAGCTTTTGATCAATCCATGGTGGATTCGTCCAGTTGTTTATTTTGTGGCACTTGCGTATCGGCTTGCCCGGTAGGTGCCTTGACGGAAAAGCCCATGCATAATGCCGGTATACCTGATAAGAAAGTTAAAACCACTTGTCCTTTCTGCGGCGTAGGCTGCAACTTCGATCTAAACGTTAAAAATGACAAGGTAATTGGTGTTACTTCCAATCTAACCAGTCCTGTTAATGGTCGTCTTACCTGCGTAAAAGGCCGCTTTGGCATCGACTATATTCATAGTCCGGAACGCCTTACCACGCCGCTAATTAAGAAAGACGGTGAATTTGTTGAGGCAAGCTGGGATGAAGCTCTTGATTTAATTGCCAGCAAATTTGGCGAAATTAAAACCACCTATGGCGGCGATGCTATTGCAGCACTCAGTTCTGCCCGGTGTGTCAATGAAGATAATTACCTAATGCAAAAATTTATGCGCGCAGCGATCGGCACCAACAACATTGATCACTGCGCACGTACCTGACACGCTCCCACTGTGGCCGGTCTGGCCACTTCATTCGGTTCTGGAGCAATGACTAACTCTATTAACGAAATTCCCCAAAGTAAAGTTCTATTTGTCATTGGAGCCAACCCAACAGAAGCTCACCCTGTTATTGGGGCAAAAATGCGTCAAGCCCTGCGCAACGGCGCTACCCTCATCGTAGCTGATCCTCGCAAAACTGAACTGGCAGGCAAAGCCCATGTTTGGCTGCGCTTGAAACCAGGTACTGATATTGCTTTAATCAACGGCCTGATGCATATCATTATTAAATCGGGCTGGCATGATAAAACCTTCATCGAAAGCTGCACCAGCGGTTTTGAGCAGGTCGCTGAAACCGTGGAAAAGTATACCCCTGAATATGTAGAGAGTATCACTGGCGTACCAAAATATCTACTATTTGAAGCAGCTAAAATTTATGGTACTGCTGAAGCGGCACAGATTTTTTACACGTTGGGAATCACCGAGCACGTATGTGGTACAGATAATGTTATGAGTTTAGCCAATCTTACTTTGCTGACAGGCAATATTGGCAGACCCAATACCGGTCTTAACCCAATGCGTGGACAAAACAATGTACAGGGTGCCTGCGATATGGGAGCACTCCCCAATGTCTACCCTGGTTATCAAAAAGTCGATTTCCCAATGGTTCAAGATAAATTTGAAAAGGCTTGGGGCGTAACATTATCGAATAAAATTGGCTTAATGATTCCTGATATGTTCGATAAAGCAATTAGCGGCGAACTCAAAGCCATGTATGTTATGGGTGAAGATCCAGTGGTAACTGATGGCGATGCCAATCATGTCCGCAAAGCGCTCAAACACCTGGATTTCCTGGTTGTACAAAATCTGTTCCTGACTGAAACGGCTAAACTTGCCGATGTTGTTCTGCCAGGTGCCTCCTTTGCCGAAAAAGACGGTACTTTTACTAATACTGAACGCCGCGTTCAACGGGTTCGCCAAGCCATTAATCCTATTGGCAACAGCCGCCCTGACTGGCAGATTCTGGCAGATTTATCCACTCGTATGGGTTACCTGATGTCCTATACTCACCCAAGTGAGATTATGGATGAAATGGCCTCACTCAGTCCCATCTATGCCGGTGTCGCGTTTGACCGCCTGGATGCAAGCGGCCTGCAATGGCCAGTTCCTGATAAAGACCACCCCGGCACCAAGTATCTGCACGACAAAGGTAAGTTCACTTGTGGTATTGCCAGGTTCATGCCGATTGATCATCAACCGCCTGGCGAAGTACCTGACTCCGAGTATCCGTTCCTGTTGAGCACAGGCCGGATTCTCTATCACTACAATATCACTACTCCGGGATACTCCAAAACGCTGACTGACTTCCGTTCTGAGGAACAAGCCATGCTTCATCCTGATGATGCTACGCGCCTCGGTATTCAGAACCAGGAAATCATTCGTGTTTCCTCACGGCGCGGCACAGTTCAGACCAAAGCCTGGGTTACCGACCGTGTACCGCCAGGAGTTATCTGGATGTCTTTCCATTACCTCGCAACTCGAACTAATGAACTTACCAGCAGTAATTTAGACAAAACAACCAAAACCTATGAATACAAGGTATCTGCTGTTAAAATCGAGAAAATGTAATCTATCGTAAAAAAATGGTGGCGCTCCGCTGAGCACCACCATTTTTTTATTCTTTTATAAAATCCAAATCACAAACGCCTTCTAGCCATTCCTCACTACACTCGCACGTTTGGCTTTAATACTTGTTTCAATAGCTTCCGGCAGCATTACAGACAATGCTTTTGTCGGACACTTTTTCACACATTGCGGCCCCTCAGGTATTTCAGCACACAAATCACATTTGTAAGCCGTTTTTTGGCAAAGGCTCTCCGCTTCACGAGTTAAATAAACAGCACCGATAGGACAGGCCATCAAGCAATTTTTGCAGCCAACGCACTTGTCAGCAAGCACATAGATTGCTTGACCGCGATGTACAATGGCTTTTTCTGGACAAGCCTCCGCGCAAGGAGCATCTTCACATTGACGGCATTGTACTGGAACGCTGATATCCTCGGTTTTTACCACCGATAACCGGGGTAAGAACGGCACACTTTTAATTTCTTCTGTTCCCAACTGTTTTTCGGTGTGAGCTAACACACACGCCAATTCACAAGTCCGGCAGCCTATACATAAGTCGGGATTTCCAATAACAAAAGCGGTATCAAGCATGCTGTTATCCCCTCCTTACATAATGTGTGTGTAAGAGCTCATGCGATTTATGACCCAGCGGTTTACCGAGGAAGTCTTTATAAAGTTTTGCAACTTCCGGATTGTCGTGCGATTTTCTAAGTGGCAGCTCCTCATCATGTTTGTACATCGATTCAGAGCGGCTGGCATAAACTTCTTTACGTTCATTTTCCAACAAAACTTTCGGTTGACCGCCGCCGCTGATGCAGCCTTGCGGGCAAGCCATAACTTCAACGAAGTGGAAGTCGGCAGTACCGTTCTTCATTTCTTCAAGAAGAGGCGCTACATTGGCAAGGCCGGCAACAACCACTGTTTTAACTGCCAAATCGCCAACTTGAATAGTCGCCCGTTTTACGCCTTCGCTGTACCGCACATCCAGGATATTAATATCGTCAAGCGCTTTACCGGTAATTAATTCATAGCCAGTGCGCAAGGCGGCTTCCATAACCCCGCCGGTAACACCGAAGATATGTCCGGCACCAGTATAAGCCCCAAGTACTGAATCAGGCTGGCTTGGTTCGAGGTTTTTAAAATCAATGCCAGCATGTTTGATTAGATTGGCCAGTTCTCTTGTTGTCAAAACAATATCAACATCCTGACAGCCACTTGAGTTCATTTCAGGACGGGAAGCTTCGAATTTCTTGGCTGTACAAGGCATAACCGATACACTGACTATTTTTTTAGGATCAATTTTGTCTACTTGTGCGCCATAGGTCTTGAATAAAGCTCCAGCCATCTGTTGAGGCGATTTACAGGTAGACAGATTAGCCTGAATGTCAAAGTGCTCTTGCTCTACATATTTAACCCAAGCCGGACAGCAGGAAGTAAACATGGGTAATACCCCGTTTTCCTGTATCCGTTTGATTAACTCGCTGCCTTCCTCCATAATTGTCAGGTCAGCAGTAAAGTTAGTATCATATACTTTGTCAAAGCCCAGCTTTCTTAGGGCAGTAATCATTTTACCGGCAACCAATTCTCCAGATTCCATGCCAAAGTCCTCAGCTAAACCAACCCGAACTGCCGGGGCGCATTGCACCATGGTTACTACCTCAGGATTGTTGATCGCTTGCCATACCTGCTGCGCGTGTCCCATATTGTGTGCAGCAAACAGTGGTTCTTTGACACTCTCCAATAAGCCGCGCTCTTCCATTTTAACTTCCCGTGGTTTACTGGTTTCGGACTTGTATTCCTGATATGCACTGCAAATCTGCACACATTGACCGCAGAAACAGCACTTATCATAATTAATCTCGACTGGCATTCCCTCCGGTCCGCCGATAGCACCAACTGGGCACACATCTGTGCACCTACGGCAGCCGGTACATAATTCCTGGTCAATCTCAATCGTATATTGCATAGTCCTCACCTCCTATTTTTTGAACATGCCGGCAATAGTAGCAACGGCTTTTATATTTTTTTCCTTCTTTTCCTTATGGGGCTCCACCAGACGAAGTGCTTTTTCCGGACAAGCTTCAATGCAGATTGGTCCTTTTTGGCGGGTATTGCATAAGTCACATTTATTGCCATATAATAACGGTTTTCCAAGATTTTCTTGCATAACCACCTTGCCTTTCGCAAACAGTGGCACAAGTTCAACGGCACCAAACGGGCAGGCTACCAGGCAATCCTTACAGCCTTTACACTTTTCAGTCTGAATAAGAACTTTATCGCCTTCAAAGTAGATGGCTTTCTCAAGACAAGCCTTAGCGCAGGGAGCATCTTCACAATGATGACATTGTACCGGCATAGTCACTTCATCCACGCGAGTAACAAACAATTTTGGGAACACTGGAGTGTCAATATTGCCTGCCGTAATCCCCTCTACATTATGAGATACATGGCAAGCAATTTCACAGGCTTTGCAGCCAATACATTTTTCCCCGTCCCCAAGAACAAACGGGCTTAACTTTTCCATATTTACCTCCCTTTCAAGAAGTTACACTTCTTGTTTTTTTAAGATACCGTGGCACCCATCTTGCGTTTCATATTGTCATATAATGCGGTAAGCTGCTGCTCGGCTTGAGCCTGATCCGCAATTGCCTCAAGCTTTACTGCACAATACTTATACTCAGGCGTTTTGGAAATAGGATCAAGGTTATCAATAGTAAGCTCATTACAAGCACCAATCCACCACTGATAGGTCATATACACAGCTCCCGCTTTTATCCTGTCGCTAACTTTGGCTCGGGATATCACAGAACCACGCCGCGATGTAACACGCATTAATTCTTCATCTGCGATTCCCAGGCACGCAGCATCTTCTTCGCTAATCTGAACATAACCTGGTTCGTCAGCCAATTTAGCCAACCCCCAGCAATTGCCGGTCATTGTCCGCGATGAGTAATGCCCCACTTCACGCACTGTGCAAAGTACGGTTGGATATTTTTCATCAGGTACCTCTGCTGGTGACCGCCATTCAGTAGCAAAAAAGATACCTTTCTTACTGGCTGTCTGAAAAATATTCCCTTTGAATAAGTAATCGGTACCAGTATCTTCCGGCGTGCGGCATGGCCATAACACGCTACCCTGGCGCTCCATTTTCTCGTAGGTTGCGCCAGCATATGTCGGACATAAACTGATCAATTCGTTCCAAATTTCTTCTGTATCTTTGTAGTTCAGATCATAGCCAAATCGTTTGGCTAATTCGCCAATGATTACCCAGTCGTCTTTAACATCACCTTTAGCATCAACGGCTTTCCTAAAGCGTTGGAACCGGCGGTCAGCTCCACTGAATACCCCGCCGTGCTCACCCCAGGCAGTAGCCGGCAGAATGACATCGGCAAAATGTGCTGTTTTGTTCATAAAAATATCCTGGAATACCACGAATTCTAAATCAGTAAGCGCTTTTCTCAAACCAGCGGAATCCGGATCGCTTTGCGCCGGATCTTCACCGATAATATAAAAAGCTTTCAGTTTACCGGCAGCAACAGCATGCGGAACCTCAGTAATGGTAAAACCAATTTTATCAGGCAGACTATCTACACCCCAGGCCTTGGCAAATTTTTTGCGGTTAGCCGCATCGGTTACTGCCTGATATCCTGGAAACACATTAGGTAAGGCACCCATGTCACAGGCTCCCTGCACATTATTTTGACCACGTACAGGCCCAACGCCGGAACTCGGCTTGCCAATTTGCCCGGTTAGCAGACATAATGATCCAAGACCTTTTACGACATCAACTCCCTGACCAAATTGGGTTACACCCATTCCCCATAAGATGAAGGAATTCTTCGAATGAGTGTATATCTTCATGG
>JAEZVB010000067.1 GCA_023443285.1 Bacillota bacterium | reverse complement strand
CCTGGATGTCCCAGGGATAATCTCCAATGTCTCTTCTTGAACCGCTGCCTTCATGGTTTCAACTGCCGCCGCGGTCATCATCCCCGATATCTTTACACACTTGCGGTATTAACAGCACAGATACTGTCAGCAGCAAAAGCCCTGTTCCGCAAACCGTCATTACCCGATCAACACCAAGCCAGTCTGACACAAACCCGACGAACATGTAGGAAAGAGGAGCTGTACCAGCAATTGCGGTAGCCACAAGACCAAAAAAGCGCCCTTTGAGTTCCTGGGGAACTGTAAATTGAAACAGCATATTGGCTAATGCCAACATAGCTGCGAACATGGCTCCCATAACAATCATTGAACCAGCCACAACGTAGGGATGAACCCCCATACCTGAAACGTTCATAGCAATAGCAGTAAGTGCTAAAACCACCGCGTACTTACTATAAAAATTACGGTACTGCTGCCTAAAACTCATTCCCACCGTCATAGCAACAGCGCCAATCGAAAAGCAGGTTTCCAGTATAGCTACCCAGGTAACGGTCTCGTGCAGCACGTTTTTGACCAGTAATGGAATCATAATAAAGATAGGAAGAATAAAAAAAGCCGAGCAGGTGTACACGACTCCGAATGCCCGTAACTCTTTATAGTTCCAGATATAAAAAAGACCGCGCTTCAGTTCCTCAAGGTAGTTCACTTCCCCTTCGTCATTACCCGGTTCAGCTGATAAATCCACTTTGATCAAAAACAGAAACAAGGCACCGCCGATATACAATGCGACGTTGAGGTACAGAGCGTGCAGCATTCCGGCAGCCGCAATGACCGATGTGCTCAGAACCGCTGCAATAATATTAGAAAATTCAACAATTGATGACTGTAAAGCAACAGCACTAGCCAGTCGTTCCTCATCAACCAGTTTAGCCACTGACGTGCTGATTGAAGCTTCCAACTGGGGCATGAAACAACACATCGCAAGACTCAGAACAGCCAAAGCTATGAAGCCCAGTTTGTCCATATACATCAGCCAAACGATAATAGCAAGAAAAAAAAGCTGCATACCTACTCCGATAATCATACAGCTTTTTTTGTTGTACCTGTCAATTAATGGTCCGACAAAGGGACTAAGCAAAAAAATCGGTAACGCCTGCATCGCCATAAGTATCCCAAGATTCTCGCCATTATCGCCCTCCTGAGAAATAACCCACCAGGCAATAGCAATAGCAAAATACCTCGCAGCAACAGCCACCAGTACGCTGCCGGCAAAAAAATTACGGAAATCAGGAAACAATACCAACGGGTGATCGCGCAATTTGTCAGGCAGTATCAAAACTTTTCCTCCTCAATTCTATTCCCATATAAATAAGCATTTTTCTTAATTTCCTTACTATATTACAAAACTCCTGCCAATTTTCTACAATATTTCCCGTTAACGTAGGAACTTCTTTAACCTGTCCTTATGAAAGTTCTGTTAGGAAATCACCCTTAGAAAAGCAAAAAACTTCAAGAGCTAAATACTCTTGAAGCCAAATATATTACTTCTGCTTATCCTTACGGTTAAATATTGTGTTTTTTGCCGCCTGTTGGCCAGTAGCAAACTTAGAACTTTTAGTAGCCTTTTGGATATTCTTGTAACTAGACTTAGGTGAACCTTTTCCCATATTATCGACCTCCTTCTAAATAAGAATCAGAACTGCAGCCTCGGCAGTAGTCCTGATTCTTATTTGGTATGCCATGTTTATTTTCAAATTTACTTTAGGTCATGTTCCCTTGTTATACGTTAACAACGGAAGCCTTTTTAGACATTTCAACAGCGTCATAGGCGTTCTTACAATACCCATCTGCACTGCACCACTTAGCAACATTTTCGTCAACAGGGCCGCCGCCAACTAGAACAGTTGCTTTAGTACCAGTAGCTTTTACTGCAGCTACTGTCTCTTTCATTACATCAAAAGCAGTGGTTAACAGACAGAACATGCCAACAACATCAGGATTGTGGGTTTTTATTGCCTCAGTGAAAGTTTCGATAGGAGCATCTACACCGATATCTACTACTTTGAAACCGTTGCAGCTTAGAATTGTCGAAACAATATTTTTACCAATATCATGAATATCATCTTTGACTGTTCCCAGGATAACTGTGCCAATAGCTTTTTTGTCTCCGCCTGCCGCAAGAGCCGAACCCAGAAGAGAGGCTGCATTAGAAAATACTTCCGCAGACATAATTAATTCGGATAGATAATAGTCGCCTGCTTCATACAGTTTGCCTACACCTTCCATTCCCTTTTGTAATTGTGCAAGAATCTCGACAGCTGCCACGCCGTTTGCAAGTTGTTCATTTACTGCCTCAATAACTAAGTCTTCCTCTAACTCAGTTACTGCTTTTACCAGTTCGATTTTTGCCATTTCAAACTCCCCCATATCATTTATTATTTGAAATCAGACTTCCTTACATTCGTTTAACGTATTTACCAGCCACTCCATACCTTCAATTTCCTGCCCAACTTTCTGATAGGTCATAATCAACAACTACTTTGGCGCTGATTCCCGACTCCATTCTAGGCATATTTCCACACCTCGCCGTGCATCATCGACCCAGGCATCGGCGCCAGTATATTCTCTCACCTTTTCACTGACGAGTCCGCCAATGAGAATTTTAACTTTAGAATCTCTATCAATAAGACGAACGAGTTGAATTGTCCGTTTTACTGCCTCAAACCCTGGCGAAAGTAGAGTACAAAGACACAGAATGGGCGCTCCAGTTTCGGTAAGCGCCAGCATAAATTTATCTGGGGACACATCCACACCAAGGTCGTAAACCTCATAACCGTAACAGCGTAATAAGGAGCCTACCAGGTTTTTGCCAATATCATGAATATCGCCCTCGACAGTACCAAAAACAACCTTTCCAATGACCTTTTTTTTCTCCGCAGCTTCCAAAGATGGCCCAACCATGTCCATTATCTCTCTAAAAATTTCAGAAGACAAAATCAAGTCTCCCAGAAAATATTCACCATGTGAGTATCGATCGCCAACTTCTACTAGGCCAAAGCGGCATTCTTCAACTATATCAAGCGGCGATATACCTTCCGTCTGGGCTTTTTTAACTAATTCTAGCGCCAATGGTTCGTCAAGTTCGGTGATGGCTTTAGCCAGCATTGCTAATACAGTCATCGTTCCCCCCCCTTTAATGGTTGAATATCAGAAACTAATGAGTAACGGTCACTGCGATAGTAAAAAACGCCAATGCCAACCGGCTTATCATCCCTCGTATATAAAACTTGCTGCAACTTGAGGACAGGGTCACCTGGACTAATATTTAAATACTTAGCATCATACTCACTTGCACTCTCAGCTGTTAACAAAGCCTGGCTCCTTACTGGCAAAAAATCTGTATGAATAGCAATGATTTCAGAAAAAGCCTTATACTGAAATTCATTCTCCAAAGTCGGCCTACCCTTTTTATAACACATATACTTATGCTCAACACCAACTGGCTCCTCGTTAGCTGTAAGCAACCTTGTATAATATAAGATTCCCTCATCAGGGATCATACCGAGTTTAAGAGCAAATTCCGGAAGTTGCTTAAGAAAGCGAACATTAATAAGCCTGTAGCCTATTTCTTTTCCTTGACCTTCAATTTGTGTTTTGTAATCATCCATCACAAATATTGCCTTGTCCAATGACGGTCTTGATACAAAGGTGCCTTTCCCCTGCTGAGCGCTAATCATTCCACGTTCGGCAAGTAAGCAGAGACATTTGCGTACCGTTGTCCGACTCAATTCATATTCCCGGCCAAGATCATTCTCTGAGGGCAATGGCTCTCCTGGTTTAAATTCGCCCTCCAATATTTTTTTTTCTATTATCGCCGCCAACTGATAGAAGGGGGGGGTAAACGAGTTTTTGTTAATTTTGTCCATGCGTATTGTATCCACCTTATGAAATCTTTAATGGGTAATTTTCTACGTAATGAGAATCCTTCCCTTCTAAACAGTAGAAATATATCAGTATTTGCATTCCATACCCAACCGAATCAACGATTTTTCCCGTACGCCAATAATAAAAAGTATTGATATTACCGGCCCCATTGCTAGAATCCACCATACATAATCAAATATACCTGTTGAGTCTATAACCACCCCTATAAACCAGGGACTTAGCAAGGATGCCAATTGAAACAAAAAATTGGATACCCCATTTGCGGTTGCCGTCCATTTCATTCCGGCAAACTGAGAAATCATTATCGTCAGTTGAGGGTTAACAGTATATGACATAAACCCAGCTGCAAAGCCGAGAATACATAACATACTAAAAGAAGTCTGCTGTCCAAAAAGTATTGTGGTTGGTACAACAGCAACAAGCGCTGCAAGAACCAGTGATTTTCGACCTCCTAATCGGTCAGAAATTATCCCTGAAACAAGCGGGGCGATTACCCCACCGAGACCGTACCAAGCCATTACTTGACCAGCCTGACTAATTGAAAATCCTAAGCTTTTGATATAGGCATTCGCCCATGTAGCTGTTCCTAATTGTAACCACATTAGAAAGAAACCGGTTGCAGCAGTTAGCATCAGATTGCGATTTCCTAAAATAAACCTTAATCCTTCGGTTATATTTCCGGTTTTCTCCTTATAATTACAATTCGATTTCATAAACAACAATATCAATATGCCGGCCGTAAGTGTCAGCGAACCAACAGCCTGAAAGGCTCCGTGCCAACCGAATGATTGATTAAGATAGGGAACTAAAACATTCGTAGCTAGAATTCCACCAGACGGAGCCGCCATGAGTAGTCCAAAAGCTAACCCCTGTTCTTCTGGCGGAAACCACTCTACTAGTGCTCGCGAACAAGATGCAAAAACAGCTCCGGCACCTAGTCCGGCTAAAATGCGCAAATTAAAACCTACCTCGTAACTATCTAACAGCGACAACGTCATTGTAGCAATGCCTTCAATAATCAAACTTAGGGATAGAATGACTCGTACACCATAGCGATCAGCCAAAATCCCCGCTGGTATCTGCGTAATGACATAACCGAGATAGAAGGCGCTCATGAATGCTCCAGCTTGTCCCATCGTCATACCTAGTGCTGTTACGACCACCGGCATTAATGGAGGCCAAGTAAAACGGGTAATAAACGTAAACAGAAAACATAAAGCACAGAGCATCAAAATAACCCACCGGTATCTTAACGGCTCCCCATTATTATCCACTCGCTTCACCACACTTTCTAGCGCTTCTAGCATAGACAGACAAGTATATAATCGAGAACTTTGAGAATCAATGTCATTTGTCGATTGTAGTATACACCACTGCTAGAGGACTGAGCTAAAGGTCAGCCCTCTAACCTTAGTAAGCAGTAGAATCTAAGTCCATTTGGTGATAAAGCCAAGTTAAAACCTAGCCTTACATTACATTGCCCAACTCCATAACCAGTTGAAAGCCATGCCTTCGATAGTTTCCCAAGGTTTACGAATTAGAGCTTCGTCACCAGTAACGCCACCCAAATCAGCCTTCTTAACCTCCCATGGAGTAAGAAGCTGCTGCTGGCCTAATCCGGGTATTTCGCTACTAACAGGTAATGGCGGCAGCGGTTTGGGCTTAATATTTTTATCATACCAGCCATATTTCATAACAGCATCAACCATGGCTCGAACGTTCTCAGGCTTGGAATTTACAGGAAGATAGCATCCTCCACCCATCATATAGCCGCCACCTACTCCGAGTTTTTCACATAATATCTTAACTCTTGCATCAATCTCCTCAGGAGTACCAAGAATAAACATCTGGCTGGGAATACCGCCAGCAATACACATATGATGGCCAATATCTTCTTTTGCCTTAAAAATATCACCCTGATCATCAATATCGCAGATTACAGAACCTTTTGGCAATTCCAGCATATGATGCCAATGCTTACCCCAATCCCCTTCCATATACAGCCTAATTTTATATCCGGAGGCAATAATCATTTCCATTGTTTTCTTAAATGATGGCCAATAGAAGGTGTCAAACTGTTTCGGCGACATAAACGTCGGCTTATGGGTAGGCACAAATATTGGGTATCGGCGCAGCGGATCGGCAGTCGACAATGCAAACCGAGCCATAATTGGTGCCAATACATCACATGCCTCCAACACTTTGTCCGGTTGGCGACGAATGTCACGGAGAATTCCAGTTAGACCTCGTAGAACGTCACCAAGCGTATCAAAAGGAGCGACAAAAGCTCCGGTCATGGGTTGAGGCATACCACACTGATTCTGCAATTGTATGGATCTGTTGCGCATAACCTCAGCAAACATCCCCTGTGCCATGCCGGCTTTAAGAAAGGCAAAATTGGAACGAGTTGAACCTTTGTCCATTTCACCAAATACTCTTGGCAGAAATTTTTCCAGCATAAACTGCCCCGAATTAGCAATTAAGGCGTCATATTCATCAGCAAGCATATACTCAGCTTCAGAAAATTGGATAGCAACGTGAGGAGCTAGGTCGCGGCCGGGAAATTTATATGTCTTAACACCAAGAACATCATAAATGGGAGCCCAAAAGCGGTTATTTCGCAAGACATCAAACTCGGGGAAATCGCGAATGAAATCCATCTCACTCTGCAGCCATTTTTGCGGATCATAAATGACTTCTTGGCCGCTGGCGGTATAAGACTCAGCGAAGTTATTAGTGCCAATGGCAATTGGAATTCGATCCACCGGCTCCAACGCCATTGCGGCCTGATATCTACCTAACCGTTGCTCATAAACTTCTTTCATATCAGTGGACATTTAACATCACTCTTTTCATTAAATATTTTGCTTTATCTACTATCTGAAACGGACTGACTGCCCTTACCAATCCCCATCAGTACAATTATGCCAACAAGCGGGCCTGCAGCCATCATATACCATACAGAATTAAAGTTGCCTGTCGTATCTATTGACCACCCTAGTATTAATGGACTAATCATCGGTGCAATTTGGAAGATAAAGTTTGCAAAACCGTTAGCTGTTGCTGCCAACTCTTTGCCCGCAAACTCTGAGATTAGTACGGTAAGTTGCGGGTTAGCTAGGTAAGAGCAAAAACCAAAGAGAAAACCTACGATACTTAGCATACTAATTGTAGTTTGATAACCAAAGTATACAGTTAATGGGATAATTAAAATATAAGATACAATAAGCAAAGCCTTACGATTGCCTATTTTATCTGAAATATACCCTGAAACCATCGGTGCAATAACACCGCCAATCCCATAAGCAATCATAACCATGCCGGCATCGGCGACGGTAAAACCCAATTTTTTAATATAAGCGTTTGCCCAGGTGGCTGTTCCGAGTTCCACCCACATCAAGCAAAAACCGGCAATCGCTGTTAATAGGATATTTCTATTACTGAACACCACCTTGATGCCAGCAAACATACTCTTTTCACCTTTAGGTTGATCAGAGGTTTTCACCATAAAATATATGGCTATACCTAGGATTACTGTGGCAATACCAATTGTTTTGAACGCACCTTGCCAGCTAAATGCCTGATTCAAGGCAGGCACTATATAGTTGGATAAAACAATGCCGCCTGAGGGAGCAGCTAGCATGATACCGAAGGCCGTTCCCCGCTCTTTTGCCGGAAACCACTCCATAAGAGCCCTAGAACATGCAGCAAAAACAGCCCCGGCTCCCAGGCCAGTAATAGCGCGCAACCATAATCCGACATCGTAGCTTGCCATATAACCCATACCAAAAGTAGACAGTCCTTCAATCACTAAACTTGCCCCGAGTATCAGTCGTACTCCAAAGCGGTCAGCCAGCATCCCGGCTGGAATCTGAGTAATAACATAACCAAAATAAAACGCACTCATAAATGCGCCCGCCTGCGTCATCTTCATCCCTAGCGCTGGTACTACAACCGGAATCAAAGGCGGCCAAGCAAAACGAGTTACGAACGTGAATATAAAGCACATAAACATTAACGCCAAAATTACCCACCGATACTGACTATACTCTTCATTTTTCAGCTGAATCTCCATGTTTACCCTCCTTTTTAATTCACTACATCAAGTTTTTAATTTAAACTACTATTAAAAAATCATCGCCCTTCCTTTCATTATAATTTAATCAGCTTACACTAGATTTTTGTATAGTTGCCTACTTGTCTACACAAGTTTAATTCTAAGTCTACTACAAAATTCCTGCTAGCAATTAGCTGTTTTTTAAAAAAATTTATAATATTAAAATTATTAAGACCAAGACCCTCACGCTATTCCCTCCTACATTTTTCCTCCAACTGGCCTTCTAAAATTTACCGCGAACTGGTTCTATAATCACACCTGTTATTATGCTAGCATTATAACAATCATACCTTACCTTATCGTTTATAGTCTGGATCAAATAAGGTGAAAGAGATTGTATTACTTCAATCCTCATAAACTTATAAATTTTGTACCATAAGGAGATGTTCAATTTGTTAAAAATTACAGAAGCGTGGAAGAAAGCGCATCCCGAAGCGAGCGTTGGTATTATGCTAATAAATAATTTACTTAACCCGCCGCAAAATAAAAAGCTAGACACCCACAAGCAAACCTTAGTAGACAATCTAGCAACAAGATTTTCGAACCGTAAAGAATTAAATGAACATACTCCAATTAAGATTTATAATGATTATTACAAACGGTATGCAAAAACTTACCACGTTAAGCAACAATTAGAATCAATTATTTTCAAAGGTAAAAGCATTCCTAGTGTCGCCGGTCTAGTTGAAGCCATGTTTATGGCAGAACTCAAAAACTGCTTATTAACAGCAGGACACGATCACAAAGCACTAAAATTGCCCTTAACTTTAGATGTGGCAATGGGTGATGAAAAATATACTCTTATTAACGGTAATGAACAACAACTAAAACACGGCGATATGCTGATTCAAGACAGCGAAGGAATTATTTCAAGCATTATTCATGGACCTGATTTACGTACTCGAATTATGCCTGATACACAAAAAGCACTTTTTGTCGTTTACGCACCCCCAGGTATTACCCAAAAGGAAATTTCAGCCCATTTATCCGATATATACAACTATGTCGCAGTTGTCAGCGCAAAAGCCGAGGTTGAGTTGCAGCAGATCTTCAGTTAAAAAATTAAGTATACAACTCTAATATAAAGCGTTTGAATTAAACACGTAGAAAAATACCGTAGGATGGTGACCAATATGAATGGTCACCATCCTACGGTATTTCTTATGCCGATGTTCTACTCCCAACCGAAGCAATAAGATGATGTAGTTAATTTGAAAGTGAGCATTGCATCTCAATAAAGGATTTATGGAAATTATGTTAAATATAGTAATTTATCATCGATTTTAGGGGGCTAAGCATGAATTTCTTACGCATGCTTAATAAAAAAAATTTAGCCGAACTACCGATTACGAAACTGCTGACTAAAGGCAGCAACACTCTTAAAGTAATACGATGTTTGTCCGGCTATTCATGGCTCATTATCTTGCTAGGGGTTATACTAATCAGCGGTCTTTGCTTATTCATCAGCTTTCATATCGATAATGACTACGAAAGGACGATTACAAACGCATCACAGGAAACTATGAACCTGGCCATAGCTTTTGAAGAACACGTGCGTAGAATCGTTGCTGACGCCGACAAAGATCTACTCAATCTAAAACGGGCTTATGAACAAAACGGCCTTTCTGACCCGGTTTTTGATGTTACTTCGAGGAGTGCCTCCAACGATTCATCACGAAACCTTATAGCAGTATTTAATGAGCAGGGAATTATAGTTGCCTCTTACATTCGGGATATCATTGGATCAAAATACTCCGATAGAGACTACTTTCTAGTACACCAACACCGAGATAGCCAAGAACTAAATATTGGCAAGACGATTATAAGCAGGACAACATCTACAAAAGTAATTCCTTTAACACGCCGCATCAACAAGCCTGATGGATCTTTCGGCGGTATTGTTTATATAGCGCTGAGAGCTGACTATTTTCTTTCGTTCTACGATAAGATAGATCTAGGGCAGAACCAGCATATTTCTCTAATCGGTTTGGATGGTTTTGTTCGCGCACGTCAAAGTCCTAATGATTTAGCGATTAGTCAGAATGTAAATTATACTTTTTATAGAGAATCTATTCAAAGCGACCCTCGTTATGGTTCATATGTAGCAAAGAATGTATTTGATGGTGTTCAGCGTATAGCGAGTTACCGCGTTATGCCGGAGTACCCGCTTATCGTTACGGTAGGAAAAGCAACAGAAAGAGCTTTAGCTGCCTATAACCAGCGCAAGCAAAGCTACATCCTGGGGGTCTCACTGGCAAGCTTGTTTATCATAGCTTTTTGTATTCTACTTATTAGCAGACACGAAAACACCAAGCGACTATCAAAGCTAGTCCAGAAGGATAAGGACCGCCTGGCAGCGCTAATCAACAGCATTAGCGACGAGGTATGGTTCGCTAATACAAAGGCCCAAATTACTTTGGCAAATCCATCCGCTAATCAAAGGCTCCACCTTAGCGCGGATGAGACCGATATTAAGAAATTTGCTGCAAGCCTGGAAATTTTATATACTGATGGCACTCCCAAGCCGATTGAAGAGGCACCGCTATTGCGAGCGCTTCAAGGAGAAGTCGTCAAAAACGAGCAAGAAATGATCCGAAATCCAGCAAACAATGAACTGTACTACTCTGAAATAAGTTCTAATCCTGTTAGAGATACTAAGGGCACCATTATCGGAGCCGTATCTATTATTCGTGATATCACTGAACGCAAGGCAATGGAAGATGAAATTAGGAAGCACCGTGATCATTTGCAGACACTAGTTAAAGAACAGGTTCGAAGAATAAGCGAAGTCAATGCCGAAATGGTCGCCATCTTCGAAAGTATAAGCGAACCGTTCTTAGTTTTGGATAAGGAATGGCGACTCACCTATATAAACAAAGTTGCGTTACGACTAGTAGACATCAGAGTAAACAAAATTCAAATCGGGAAAAATATATGGGAAATATTCCCTGAAATGATTGGGGGCGAAATACACCAAAATTGCTACATGGCGTGTGAATCTAATAAGCCTATACATAGAATGTTCCAAAGTACATTCAGTAAGAAAACTTTTGACATTCATCTTTATCCATATGTGAATGGACTTTTTGTATATATGAGGGATATTACCGAACAAAAGGCTTATGAGGCAGAAATTGCGCGGCTAGACAGACTTAATCTCATTGGCGAAATGGCCGCAAGCATTGGTCATGAGGTACGTAATCCCATGACCACAGTAAGAGGGTATCTACAACGTTTTAGCCAAAAAACTGCCTTAGCAGACTATCGCGAACAGATGAAGCTAATGATTGAGGAGCTTGATCGAGCGAATAGCATTATCACAGAGTTTTTATCGCTAGCAAAAAATAAGAAGGTTGAACTAAAGTTAACTGATCTCAATGCAATAATACGAAACCTTTTCCCATTATTGCAGGCCGACGCCTTTAGGCGGGGTAACAGTATTGAGCTAGAGCTTGGGGATATCGGCGATGTATTTGCTGATGAAAGCGAGATACGCCAGTGCATCTTGAATTTAGTAGGCAACGGAATGGATGCTATGCCTCAAAGCGGTAAGCTAACTATTAGCACTGCCAAAGTTGGAACCAATGTGGCAATGACGGTGCGAGACAGCGGCACAGGAATACCGTCTGAGATCATAGAAAAATTAGGAACACCGTTTGTTACGACCAAAGAAAATGGCACCGGGTTGGGATTGGCTGTCTGCTATCGAATCGCTCAACGTCACAACGCGACCATTCAGTTTGAAACAGGTTCAGGCGGAACAGCATTTCACTTCAAGTTTAATGGGCAACATATACCAAATTAAATTATAATTGTCTCTCCCTGAATGGCGAGTTTAAACCCAGCTTCCTTGATGCATTCTACATATTCCAAAATATTGTCGCCATAGTGAATGAGGTAGATTTTAGACCGTTGTTCAGGCGGGTAGAATCTTTGCAGTTGTTCCAAGGATGGGTGATCACGACTTGGAATTTTGCCAGTATAGCAATCATGGAATACTGCCATAGTATCCGGATCAGCAACTAATTTCCCTAATGCGGATTGCTCAATAGGGCCAATATCTCCTGTGAATACTACTCGCGTAGCATGATTACGCCTGTCTATCCTGCGGATACCCAGTATATAATTACTAGTTACTTGTGCATGCAGGCCTTGGGTTGAGAAATATTCCAGTTGGAACTGCCCCTCGTCGGAATCAGTTATGATTATTGGGTTCTCTCCGGTTATTACCTGTAAGTAATCTTCCATGTTAGCGCCATGGAGCGCAAACAAACCTGACAGCAGAGGAATTTGGTCATTCATTGCAAAGATAGAAGGCCGGTGCTGATACAGGTAACGGCATCGCTGCACAAACTCTTCAATACCACCGGCATGGTCAGAATGGAAATGAGTAATAGCAACTCTGTCAATGTCTCTTGCTGTATATCCCGCTGCCTGAAGACTGTATCTAAGAGTGGTGCCAACATCAATAAGCATTCTTACTCCGGGAAGTTCCACCAAATAATTTGTATGATAAAACCGATCAGTAAAGGCTCCGCCAACACCTAGTGCTGTCACTCGCACCATGGTTACCCCCTTAACCTTCAGTTAATTAATGTAATTTAATTGTGCCATACTCTGCTTCAATCGCCAGTACATGTAAGCTATTTCTAATTAAATTAAGCTCTTGGGGGGTTTTATTATCTTCGTACCATATCCTTTGTGATTTCACTCAAGCTAAAAGCACCACACATGGCCATTGTATCTTTTAATTCTTCAGCCAACTTTTCAATATAAATCTTCACGCCTTCCTTCTCACCGCCATAAACAGCAGTTACAAACGGACGGCAGATGATAACACCGTCTGCACCAAGTGCTAAAGCCTTGAAAATGTCGGTACCAGAGCGGATACCGCCATCAACAAGAATCTTCATTTCACTTCCAACAGCCTCTGCGATTTCCAAAAGCACTTCCGCAGTTGACGGACACTGATCCAGTACCCTGCCGCCATGATTAGAAACAACAATTGCTTTTGCTCCTGCTTCTTTGGCCTTTAGTGCGCTCTTTATATTCATAATTCCTTTCACAATAAAAGGAATACCGGCAATTTCAGAAATACGCCGAAGTTCGTCAACTGATTTTCCGCCAGCCGGAGGTGTCATATTTTTTAAGAAAGGCAGGCCAGCTGCATCTATATCCATGGCTACAGCAAATGCACCCGCCTTCCGCACTAGCTCCATTTTCACTTGGATTGTATCCATATTCCAGGGTTTAATAGTAGGGATGCCAACACCCTTCACTTTAGCTATTGCCGCGGTTGCACTCTCCATTACTTGCGGATTTGTGCCGTCACCGGTAAACGCAGCTATTCCGTTTTCCATGCAGGCAGAAACTAGAATGTCATTATACGTCATATCGCTAAATTTCTCACTGTAATGCATATTTACAGCACCAACAGGTCCCGCAAAGAACGGAAAGGCGAATCTCTGGCCAAATAACTCGAGGGTTGTATCTACTGGTCTACTCGCACAGAGTGTGTCCATATTAACACGAATCTCCTGCCATTTCTGATAGTTGCGGATGGCGTTATCGCCAACACCCTTTGCCCCGGGTCCAGGAATATTGTTTTTGCAGGCAATACCATTGCAGACATGGCAGGCCTTGCAGTAACTACCGATACAGGTTCGTGCATTTTCCAGTAATTCCTTATAATTCATAATATTTCATCCCTCTTCCCTTATCTTTTTACCAAATAATATTCCATATTGTTACACGAAACCCTCTCAACAAGGCTACAACTATGAGAGCAGAGTAAGTAACATATTTTTTCCCAAACACTCATTATATTGCGGCATGGTTACTGGGTTTATACACGATTGGCTCTTGATTTGTTTTCTGTAACGCTTATTAGGATTGTATATACGCTACAAAGTGCAACCATACAATTCCAACTATAATGGTTACTATGGTTAGTGGAAACCCAATCTTAATATAATCTCGAGCAGTAACACTAACGTTATCGCGCTTTGCAATCTCAACTACAATTAGATTAGCAATAGAGCCAGTAATAGTTAAATTTCCGGCCAGTGTTGAAAATAACGCCAATCCCGTCCACCAATAATCAGCATTTTCTATCGGCATAAGAAACTTCATTAATAAAACAGCCGGTACATTACTAACGATATTTGATAAAACAAGCGTCATTGCTGCAAAGAGCCCCATATTATTAAATCCCTCAAATGACAATTTATCTAATATGTATGACATAAGTCCGCTAACTTCTACACCGGCAACAATTATAAATAGACCTATGAAAATGATTAAGAGATTAAAATCAATACTTGAATAAACCTTATTTGGTTTTATACGTCTGGTTATAAGTAGAGTTGCGCCTCCTAAACAAGAAACTAACGCTAGATCATAACCACTTATATACCCAATCAATATGAGAGCTAATACAACTAAACTTTTAATGATCAGATAACCATGAACATTGCTTTGACTTGTTGCGGGCGCAAAAAAATTCCCTTCCAGCTCTATTGGGTGAAAATAGACTATTACTCCGTATACCGTAAATAATCCCAAAATTACTACTGGGCTAGCAATTAAAAAATAGCTAGCAAAAGACATGCCAGATAAACTTGCAACGAGAATGTTTTGGGGATTACCTAGTAATGTCGCAGCACTACCAATGTTTGAAGCCATCGCTACGCCTAATAAATGTGGGATGGGGTTGCACTGAGCCTTTTTGCAGATTAAGAGAACTACCGGTGTAAAAAGCAAACAAATTATATCATTGATTGCAAGTGCTGACATAATGCCGCTTGCTATAATAACTGAAAGCAACAGTTGCTTTTTTGTAGTAACCCGTTGACAAACCCACTCTCCCACCAGTTCAAAAAAACCAGCTAACTTTAGATTTGCAACTACAATCATCATAGAGAACAAAATAATTATTGTCTTAAAGTCAACGGCCAATGTTGCTTCCTTGAAAGACAAAACACCCGTTCCCACAGTAGCTACAGCCCCAATGATAGCTGCTCCCGCACGATCTACCCTGAATAGCGGACTTTTTCCCATTGTAAATATTACAAGTACTGCGGTTAATATTAATCCCGACCAAAGCATCTCTATCCTATATTCCACTTTACGGCCACCTTTTGACCCCACATGTGTTTTGATAGCAAACGATACTAGTTACAGTTCAGTTTACTGACTTTGTTCGATTTCTGTAACACATTCATTTTTGATCTTGCCAACCAGGAATTGTAAGGCATCGATAACACGAGGCCTAATATCGCCGCCAATCATTACATACATTATATCATCGCCTACACTAAGCTGGCCTTCATTCAGCCAAACCTTAATATAGAAGATTCCTTCCATTTTATAGGTTTCGGCAATCGCTGCATCAACTTTTGCGGCATCATAGGCAAATTCCATTCCCTTTACCAGCGAGCCATCATCAAGCCCCTGGCGAACCAGGGCTTTAGGAGTCTGCCGAACAACGCCATTGTGGATTAAAAACATGCCTTCCTGCAAAGCTGCTGGATTAGCTTTTGCTTCTTTGAGCCAAGCATCCATGGATGGCGATACCTTTTTTATTTTAGCATTTGTCATAAGATAACACGCTCCTAATTATTAATTATTGTTACATAATATAACAAACTCTTCACAGTTGGTATGTTACGCCAATCATACCTTCGCCGCTCGACTTGCCCCAATAGGTACAGGTTTTGGCAAAAAGAAAGAACACAACGCTGCCAGTAGTGCAACCGCTGTAAGAAGTTCCATTGTTGCTGGCAAACCGTGATTATCCGCGAAACCACCGATAAATGGAACAAACATACCACCCACACTGAAAGTAAGTCCCAGTGTCACTCCAGAAGCAAACCCTATACTACGTGCTAAATAGCTCTGGCCCAAAACAACGACCGAACTGAACGGTGAAAACATAGCAAATCCGATCGGTATCATTAACGCATAACTAATGAACTCATTTGTCGTCTGTGATAATAAACCTACCATCGGTACCAAAAGCACATAACTCATCTGCACCACTTTCAAATAGCCTATTCTGTCTGCCAACAGTCCGCCAATGAGTGTAGTCACTACACCAAACATAAATAATAATGTCAACGCGGAAGCCGCTGCCGCAGTAGAAAGGCCCGCGACATTTACCAAATACAGCGGAATAAAGCTTCGCAACCCACATATGACAATTGAACTAAAAATAATCAGCAATGTCAAGCGCGCAAAGGATGGCCAATCATTTCTAAGATTGTTTTTTGGTTCTGTGACCTTTCCATCTGCCGCTACTTTAGGAACCGAAGTCTGCGCGATATCTGCTTTCATTTTTGGAACAATCACCAATAAAATCATTGCCATGAATAATGCTAGCACACAAAATACCGCTGTCCCTTTCATGCCAAATGCCGTAATGGCAGCCACGGCAATAATCGGTCCGACAGCAAAACCACCGTTTCCACCTACAGAAAAAATACTCATGGCTGTACCTTTTCTTGTTCCAGATAGTTTATGGATCATTCGCGCCGCTTCCGGATGAAAAATAGCACTACCGATTCCGCTTACCGTCACCACCGCAAAAATAGCCCAATAATTTTCAAAAAGTCCTGCCGCCCCCATAGCTGCACCAGCTAAAAAAATCCCCAGCGGCATAAGCCATGTCTTTGACTTACAGTCTGCCAGCCAGCCGAAGGTAGGCTGTACCACAGAGGATAAAAAGCAGGATGCAAACATCAAGCCCGCTACCGCTTGATAATCCATACCATACTGTAAAATAAAAAATGGTAAAATCGCCGGCAATGCCCCCATGCCAATATCACAAAAAAAGTGACCAACTGCTACTACATACACGTATTTTTGATTCATTTCCATATCCCCCTATGTATCGGTTTTTATTTCTCTTCATTTAGTTTTTTATCATACTTCTGATTAATATCGCATAAAAACCGTAAGATAATAGATTGCTCATCTTCATTATATGTTGACAAAAGAGCTAATTTTTCTTGAATCGCTTGATTATGGCACTTTTTATGTTCGATATATACTTTCTGCCCTTGCTCCGTCAGGCGGAAATAAATCTCTTTATTATTTTCTGGCCTTTGATAGCTGTCAATTAATTTTTTATTTAGCAATCTTTTACTGATTTTACTTATGGCTCCTCGTGTCATACCCATTTCAGCAGCTATTTTCGTGACATTGGCATAGTCCATCGAGCCGATCTTATCAATACAATGTGCTTCCGCTAAATTAAGTCCAGCAAAAATCTCATCCCGATGATGCTCAAAAATATTGGAACGTTCTTGTATTCGTGTAAGTGATTTTATAATATCTATTGCACTGTCCACATACATCCCCCTTTGTTTCTATGGAAACAATACAAATAGTACCACATTTTTGTTTCCAAGTAAACAAAAACGTGGTATCAAGACCAAAATTTCACAGCCTCACAATGCAAAATAACCAGTATGAAATCCAAACTTGGAATCCACACTGGTACCAATAAGCTACAAAGTTCCTGCAAACTGTAAAAATGTTATGCAGGAACTTATCTATCAATATTTATCTTTCAAACATTCAATCCCCGTGTCTCTGTGCTACCAAGCTTCAGGGAAAGCCATATTGTTATAGAGATTTTCGAGTTTGGTTTTATGGCCCTTTTCCATTATGGATAGATCCAGAAACATTTTCTTTTGACCAGGATCGATACTAGCATTGGCAAATTCCGTGTACATTGTCATTGCTTCTTCTTCATTTTTTATCGCCAAAGCAATGGCATCAACTGGTTTCATGTTTAATGTAAGCTTCGGCTTTTCTATGGTTTCAGATATTTTATAGTCTTCACTTTCGTGAAAATACATGACACCAACACTGCCGTTTAGAAAACCCTCGAGCATTTTCCGATGGCCTTGTTCTTCTGAGGCCAACTCAGAAAATGTCTGTTTTGTACTCTTATCAGTAGCCTTTTCTGATACCCCTTTGTAAAAATCATATGCTTCTGCTTCATTGCTGATTGCCAACGTCAATATCTTTTTGTACTCTTCTTTGGTCATAGTGAATCCTCCTAATCAAATTAATATTATAGGTTACTAATTAAAGAAATGTTCTCCCAAAGAGCAGTTAGCTAGCCAAACTAAGTATAGCTGAACTCCTTTATGTAATTCCTATATTTCCCACAGATTACTTAAAAAATATTATAATATACTATTGCCTTTGTATTCTATCATAACATTCTGAATTGAAACAATACGATGCTGAATGGTATAAATTATCATGCAAACGAACAAATGACCTGTCTGTTCACATTACTGATACATCGCCAAATATTCCTTTTCAATATAGCGAAGCAATTCCTGCGCAATCAAATCATACAGTTTTACATTGGCAAATTGGAATCTCTGGTGATACAGATTGGTATACAGCAAAAACCATCTATTTTCTGTGCTGATATGTAGTCCGCTAAAAAAGTACTTATTCTCTTTTAACACCTTGCCGATTTCGGCAGGAAGCGCCTTGTCAGCCGGAATGGCTAATAGGCACGTTACATAGCCATCCTGCTGGATAGCAAACGTTTCTTTTTTTAAAACGGCTGCAAAGTCGCTGCCGATTTCGTTCACCTGGATTTCCATGACCTTCTTTTTCTCATTGCCGGTACGGGTTATATTGGTATACACACACGCGGCATCTGGCAGTTCTTCCGCCGATATCTCTGCAGCAATACCGGTATTAGCAAATAACTCTGTGACCATTCGCTGATGTTCTGGCGGCACGTAGAGCTGCAGCTCCCTGCCTTTCATATTGCTGGTAAGAATCCCGAAAAGAAGACTCTCTCTGTACTCCTGCTCAGTAGCAATTCCGACAAACCGGGCATGTTCATATACTGACAGGCGTAGTCCCAGCGGTGCGAATTTGTACAGTTTATTTAATTGCTGCGAGTACGTATGGCTGGTAACGGTTTTCGAATAAAACAGGGTATTTTTAAAGGCTTCTTCCCCAATCAGTCTTTTACACTGCCTTGCTAACAGCATGATTCCTGGACCGGAACGGTGCCCAGGGTCAATCATGGCTCCTCCGATTTCTGCAAGCTGTGGGGAATCGAAAAAGGCGATTATGCAGCCAACTGCCTTATCTTCCTCGTCTTCTGCTACCAGCGCAACAAGCTTCTCCTCCTCGATTGCTTTCTGCAAGCCGGCCTCATCATAAAAATAATTTTTGGCGTAAGAGTACCGATAGGTGCGATACACCAAATCCATGAGCTGTGGAACATGCCTGCTGACAGCGCGAGTTATATGCAAGCCGCCTTCCTGCTTCGTATCAACGTCTGCTGTCTCTGACTCAGCTTTGCTGTATAAAACCGATTGAAACTCTCCAAGCCGTTTTGCAAATACAATCAACCAGCCATCGCTCCCGCAGTTAATGCATTCGAAGCTGTCTGTCACCTGCTTTGCTAGGCTAAGCCCAAGACCTTCCAAGGTTGTCTCAATATCGCTTACGGTAAACTCCGGCGTCGCCCGGACATTAATAGGTGTACTATGATAGCTAAAAGTAAATTTAACCGCATCACCATCTTCTTCACCGCGCAAATAAAAAACCTCAGCATTTTCCGTAGCGGGAAGAGCTTCCATGATATAGTTAAAAACCTCTTCTGCCGCTAAACGCAACTGCCCCTTTTCCTTTTCACTGGCACCCAAGGATTGCCCTATCTCAGCAACAAATGCTACTACAACATTCAAAAATTCCATTTTGTAAGGCAATGCCAATGAAACTATCGGATTTGCATGATCAAGCAAACCAAAATCCCCCTCATCCAAGCTGTACTATAAGCCAATACATGCCTGCCGTTATCTTCTATCCGCTTCAAACATCATCCGTCCAGACGGACGGTACCTTATTCTTTATACCATGTGGGAAAAGGCTGTTCTTTGATAATAAACGGCAGCTTAATCTGTGCGATTGTTATACCAGTTTTTAGCTTTTGATTGTATAAATATTCTTGCCAGCCCTGCTTCATGATCTGCAGAATAGGCGCATTCAGCAAATTTCGTCCGCGATAAAGAGCATACCCCCCTACGTTTTTAGTTAAAGTGACTTCCAGATTCGCTAAGTATTCTTCTGTAGGGAAATCAAACTGGGCTGCTTCCGGCTCCAGGTATAACTCATATTTTTTGCTCTGCGGATTGGGATACAATTGGCATTGGCGTATAGGCGTCCCCATTTTCGCTGCGACTTCCCGTATATATTGATTAAGAACAGACCCCGGAATCTTTTCACCACCAATAGTGGCAATCTCCGTACTTTTGCTGATAAATTCGATGTTTGGTGTATTACCGGTAAAGCCATATACTTTG
>JAEZVB010000015.1 GCA_023443285.1 Bacillota bacterium | reverse complement strand
CTTTTTGCCACTCCAAGAAAATCCTTAACTACTTTCGCTCTTACTGTAATGACAAGCGTGCAAAACTTTGGGTATTATGGCATTATGATTTGGCTTCCTACTATTTTAATGCAAAGACATAATCTCACTCTTAATAAGACAACCACCTGGATGGTTGTTACGGTAATCGGCATGATCATCGGTATTTATCTTTTCGGGCAGTTTGCCGACAGGGTTGGTAGAAGACCGGCCTATATTACCTTCTATATTTGCTCAGCTGCTGCGGTTTGGATGTATTCCATTTTGAATGATCCGATTTTTCTCCTTATTGGCGGCGCCATTCTCGGCTTCTTCTGCAATGGTATGATGGCCGGTTATGGTGCGCTGTTATCAGAGCATTATACGACAGACGCCCGTTCCACAGCGCAGAACTTTATCTTTAACTCCGGTCGGGCTGTTGGCGGTTTTGCTCCGGTTATTATCGGCCTGCTGGCAGCTAAGTACACCCTCAACGGCGCTTTGGTAGTGCTTGCTTTTATCTATCTGGCTGCTGCGGTTAATGTGTTTTTCCTCGTGCCTGAGACCAAGAATGTTAAATTAGATTAGAATAAGCAGCTAGCCTGCTTAAAGGTTCCCGGCATTAATGGGTACTTTAGATACTAGCGGGAGGTATTCTCGCGATTAGGCTCTACAGTTTATGGCTGTGGGGCCTTTTCCTATTTAGTGAGCAGCAGAATTATTCGCTTGAGGAAGGTTATTTATGGAGTATGTCGAAACGGTAGATATCCGTAAAAAACAACCGGGGGTTACTTTTTTGGGTAAACAGGAAGAAATTCTTCAAGAGTACAATCGCGCTCGTATGAATGAACAGGCAGTAAGTGTGGAAAGAGTGCATTTTTATAAGACTGATAAAAGGGTTAATCCCAAGCAGGAAGACCCCTTTTGGATTGCGCTGGGGCAATTGCCTGTTTTAGTATCGGCGCCGCATGCTGTTAGGCACTTTAGGCAAAAGAAGATTAAGGTTTCAGATGAATTCACAGGGTCTATTGCTTATCTCTTAAGCAAACTGACAGGTTGTCATGGGATTGCAACAACTAAGCTATATGGCGGCGATCCTAATGTTGATCAGCCGTGCATCTACAAAGAAAAAATTGCTGAGATATGTAAACGGGAGAAAGTCAAGTTTATACTTGATATTCATGGTGCGGCCCGTGAGCGGGATTTTGATGTGGATTTTGGCACAAATGGCGGAAAAAATCTTTTAGTTAAGACTAAGATATTGGCAATGGTAGAGCGTAACTTTCAAGAGTTTGGGTTAAATAGAATCTCAACTGACTATTTTGCTGCATCAGGTTCCAATACTATCGCAAATTACGTGGCACGTGAACTGAAAATCCCAGCATTGCAGATAGAGATTAACAAGCAATTCAGGGTTCCGGGACAAAATCCGCAAGGGTTTCACCGGTTGCTGGGGGCGCTGGTGGAAAGTGTTAAGGAATTGGCTCAATAGAGAGTGCGAGTATGTTTCTTTGGTAATAAATTATTAAAATTAATAAATTTATTACCAAAGGGATAGCAAGAGTATGCATTTGGATGTATAGTATAAGTATGTATATATATACATACTTGTAAAAGTGTGGTATGGCTTTGCAAAAAAAGGGGGGGATGCTCAAGAAATGGACATTAGTAAAGGCATCCGGGAAAGTTTTGTCCTCTATAGTCAGAATCTTGAGACTATTTTCTGGCGACGCTGACCGCAGCTGTTGGATGCTTAAATTCGGTTGGTATTCTTGCCAGGCAGCTGGTAGGGCGGATTGCTGATGCTTTGTTTGAAACGCATGCGCGGTGAGGAAGCAGTAATCCTGACTATATGCTCGGCTCGACTGGATGGCTATTGCTTATCTGGAACTTGTCAGTAGAGAAGTCGATATGATAAGGGAATTTGGAGGGTTCAAGATGAAAAAGCTTACTTTGTTATTGTTAGCCATGTGCTTTGCAATAGTTAGCCTTGGGATTGTTGGTTGCGGCGGTGGAAAACCGGATGCAGCATCATCTGCTAAACAAGATACTGCTTCGACGGCAAAACAAGAGACAGTGGGTGACCTATTTGCCAAGGGGAAAAATCTGCAAGGAATGTCGTATGACTTTGAAATGACAACAAAAGAAATCAAGATGTCAGGCAAGATGTGGCTGTCAGGTAAAAAGATGAAAAGCGCAATGAAAATAGATAATATGACCATGGTAACCCTTATTGATGGCGATAATAACGTGGCATATACATATAACGCGGCAGAGGGTATGGCAATAAAAGTACCAATTGACAACAATCTTAAAACTGCGGATACACCTGACAAATTTACTAAGAATGTAAACGCCGCAAAACTGAAAGAAATCGAAACTACAACTTATGAGGGAGTTAAGTGTCGGGTAGTTCTTTCGGAGGATGCCGATAGTAAGACACAGACTAAAATGTGGATAAGGGAAGACTATGGTATTCCTATGCGGGTTGAAGTAAGTGGCACAGATGGTTCTCAAATGGTGATGGCGTACAAAAATCTAAAAGTCGGCGCGCAACCGGCAGATGTTTTTCAACTGCCAACCGGTGTAAAAATAATGGATATGGGCGACATGATGAAAAACTTACCGAAACAGTAATTTTCATCTCAATTTAGGGTAAGCCTGAACCAGTAAGCAGTTAACTTCCTCAAAAGATCAGATTATTGGTCTGTGGTAGCCTTTTTAATTCGGAATACAATTGCGGTTAAGAAGGCAGACTTAATTGGCTTAATTGCCAGTAATGTTTTGACCGGGGAAGATTTTTCAATAATTCCAATAAGGCGCCCTAATGCTCGATGATGTAGCTTTGATGGATCATCGAGCATTAAATTTGATAATTTGCCACGTTCAATAGCCATAGATATGATTCTGTCATAGGTTGTTTCCGGTACCATGACCCGCTGCGGCCGGGGAAGCATTGTCAGGCTGCCAAATTTACAGGCCGATTGGCAGACACCACAGCCTAAACAGAGCGTTTCATCACAGTGCAACTGATTTTTGGTGGTGTTCAGATCAGGCTGTAATGCTCCGACTGGGCAGGCTTTTACACATGCTCCGCAATTTTTACAGGTAGTGGTGTTAACAGCTGCCTGCCAATTTGAAGTTATTACCGAGTTTCTTAGGTCGAACCGTTTGATCGCCTGAATAAATTCGCAACAGCAACTGCAGCAATTACAAATGAAACCGACATCACGCTGCACGTTATCGGCAATTTGCAATAAGCCTAGGCTTTTGCAGTCTTCAATAACACGCAAGGCTTTGTCATTTGATATGGATACTGCCATGCCTTTCTTTACAAGCAGCTCGGCGCTCCTCCCCATAGTGAGGCATGTTTCTAGTGGGGCGTGGCAGCTTCGGCCAAGATGGCTGGCTTTATGCCGGCAGGTGCAAAGCGATAAGCCGATGTAGTTAGACGAAGCTACAATTGCACTGGCCTTTTCCCAGTCCAATACTTCTGAATAATTATTGGTAGGCAATGCCTGTTCGTGGATTAAAGTCCGGCCCAGTTGGGTTGAGCCTTCAAAGATACTGCGGGCGAAGCGGTCATCTTGGGACATATACTCTTCGAATAATGCAGCTAGTTCCTTCAGTGGCAGATTATCCCGGGTACGCATAAAAATAAACTCAAAAAAACCGATCACAACCGGAGCTAATACTATATAGGTCTGGCCGTTATGCTCAAAGTCAAACACCAGCCCGCGTTCAGCCATAGATGCTATTTTGTCGGACAGCATTTGGGGCGATAGGTTAAGTTTTGCCGCGACAGTAGTTAACAAAGTTGGGCGTAACGGTATTTGGCGCGCAATATGGGCTTCTGCCGGCGAAAAAAGTATTTTTAGTATTGACAGAAAGGCCGGTGCATACGGCGCACCGGTAATGTTATAATCTAACCGCTGCTGGAGCAGCCGGTATTCGCGTTCGTGATTGACGATGTGTCCCATGGCTTTCCCCTCTTAGAAGTAGTATGAGTATCATAATAAATGGTATTATAGTATGCATATTACCGTATTTTCCAATGCTTTGGAACCCTTCCTGCAAAAAAAGCCACCGACTGTCCCGGAGCATAGTCAGACAAGGTCGGTGATTAAAGGTTACGCTATTTGTAAGGGGGTACTAATGGGAGCGTGTTATTGAGGTGGAGGGGGTTAGGACTTAGAGTCTGCGATTGGCTTAGATGGCACGAACCGAAGCGATAGTCCAATCATGGCCATACGTTCGCTCTAAGAGTACATTATATAGTTTGCCTGTATCATTATTGCGGACTTCCACAAGCGCTCGCCGGTGGGTGACAGTAAGCAACGTAAAAGAATCATGGGAAGAATCAAATCCATAATAGGCTGCATTGGCTTTTACGTAATCAACCGGATTGTGATCAGTGTAAGCATATTCATCATACCAATGACTGCGATGATTATCACTGCGATAATAAATTTTGCCATCCTGATACCAGCCTTGGTTCTCATCAGGACTTGGCCAGCTATATTTGTGTTGATGCCAACCACGTCCAGGAGGTCGGGATTCCTTATTGATTTGCAAAGTCTGCTCGGTTTTGAGTGGGTCAGAATTTGCTGGTGTTTCAGCAGCGAGGGCTTTAGTAACTGGGAGGCCAGTCAAGACTGCACCTGTCATGATTGCGGCACCCATCAGAGCAGCGACGCGACGTTTGTATTTGAGTCTTAGTTGCCTGCGTTTTACGGAATTTTTTCCCATAACTTTCCCTCCTCAGCGCGATACTTGATTTTAGTATTGCTGATTGTCCCAGTAAAATTCCCGGTAAATATAGCAATATGCAAGTTTTTGGAAGAAACAATGACGCGCACAATTTAATTTTCGGAGATGTGGTTATAGAAAATTGAATAATACCGCATGTAAGAACAAGGACAGGTCATGTTGTTAGTTATAACAAAACCTGTCCTTGTTCGCTTTCTTGTTTTCCTCAAAATAGTAAGACAGCCTATATTTGTAATATTTCTATACCGACTGGTGAATAATATCTTGAATACTGTCTGCAGGGGAATAGTGCCATGAGTAATGCATCAAATAACTTTATTGTCAAAACATACAACTTTGTTAAGCGATTGATTGTATATCAGCCGCCACAGCTGCCAACACGGTTTGTATTACAAGAGGCGAAGAACGGCGAAAATCAAGATTATTCCAGTCAGATGCCGGGGATTAAAGAAAGCCTTGCAGAGCTTACTAAGCTAATTAGTTATGCCAGACGTTTGTCTGGAGCCATGGAAGAGACTCTGCAGACGATAAAGTCGGTTCAGATGGAGGAAGCTGCTCCAGCTCTAAAAAGGCTATGCCTATCATTGGAAAAACAACAGTCAGAAGTTAACCCCTTGTTACTTTCCTTTGATGGGGCAGAGGACGATCCTGGCAAGATGCCGGTAAGTGCTAGCCTGGAAGAGAATGAGAAGACAATTGGGCGGATATATCGACTGCCATATAATACCGATCTTACTATCCGTAAGTTTGTTATCACTGTTACGCAGCCAATGCAGTCAATGCTTATCTATATGGATGGTCTGTGTGATAGCAAGCTGGTAAACAACCAAGTACTAAAACCCCTCATGTTTTACAGAGGTTCTGAGACAGAACTGTCAGAAAGTGAAGTGATTGACAGTCTGATAACTCAATATTTACCTAGTTGCAAAACCAAAACGGCAGCAAGCTTTGTTGATATACAAGATGCGGTAAATACCGGAGACGCAGTGCTTTTTGTGGAAGGAGAAGCGTCAGCAATTCTTATTGAAACCAAAGGCTGGGAGCATCGCGGCGTGGAGCGGCCGGTTTTTGAGCAGACGGTTCGCGGTTCGCAGTCGGGGTTTGGCGAAACGTTGGGAGTAAATACTGCATTAGTCAGGTCGCTGTTTAACTGCAGTGATTTGATTACTGAAAAACTAACTGTCGGAATAAAGAGTAAATCTGCTTGTGTTGTTATGTATCTGGAGTCAGTGGCTAACCCTGATCTGGTGAGTGAGATTAAGAGACGGATCAGAGGAATTGAGACTGATTATATTACTGATATTGGTATTTTGGAGCAGTTTATTTCCGATCACCCGAACTTACCTTTTCCGACATCATTAAATACGGAACGGCCTGATCGAGTCGCTGCCGGTCTTAACGAAGGGCGGGTGGCTATATTTCTTGCCAGCAGTCCGTTTGTGCTGGTTTTGCCAATGTCCTTGTTTTCTCTGATGCATTCCGCAGAAGACTTTGCCTTACTACAACCTTATAGTAACGTGATACGCCTGCTCCGTTGGGTGGGAGTAGGTATAGCCTTATTTATGCCTGCGGTTTTTTTGGCGATTAGCACCTTTCATCAGGAGGCTATCCCGACAGAAATGTTATTGTCGATCACGTCGGCCAGGTTACAAGTGCCATTTCCGACAATCATTGAAATGCTGCTGCTGGGTGTGGCATTTGAGCTTATTCGGGAAGGCGGACTACGGATTCCCGGTTTCCTAGGCCCGACTATTGGTATTGTTGGTGGCATAGTTTTGGGACAGGCTGCAGTATCGGCAAAAATTGTCAGTCCAATCATGGTCATAGTCGTTGCAGCCACCGGGGTGGCTACTTATACTATACCTGACTTTCGACTGGGTGCAGCCATTCGTTTAAGCAGCTTGGCGCTTATGTTGTTTGCGGCAGTAATGGGACTTGTGGGCATTGCTACTGGAATGCTGGTTATACTGGCGATTTTATGCAATATGAAATCCTATGGAATGCCTTATGTCAGTCCGGTTGTGCCAAAATCCGGAGCGGGTCTGGATGTCATTATCAGAGGTCCGGTTTACCGTCAGGAACTGCGGCCAGACGCACTGAGTCCCAAAATGAGCCGCCGGCAGCCTCACACAAGCCAGGTATGGAGAGAACAAAAACCAAATGGAGGCGATTCAAAGTGAGCTATCAGGGAGGAAACATGGGACTTGCTGCAGGTACTGCACTTGTATTTGCAGTGACAATTCCCCGAGTGTTCTTAACTGCGCCGGCGAGTAGATTGATCGAAGATGCTCAAATCGCCTGGCTTAGTGTAGCTATTGGTGCTGGCGCGTCCATGATGATGATAGGAATGCTCCTGTATGTGCTTAGCCGTACAGGGGGGGACTTAATTGACGGGGTGCGTCAGCTGTTTGGTAATGTAGCAGCCTGGCTGGTGGCACTATTATATATCACGATATTTTTAGGTAATACGGTTTTGTTATTGAGAGAATTTGCGGAAAATACCCTGCTTACCGCATTGCCATTTTCTGAATTTTCTCTAGTGACAATCTGGTACGCCGGTTGGGCAGCCGTGTTTATCTATTTCGGTATTGAGGTTGTGGGAAGGGTATCCTATATGGTACTACCATTTTTAGCCGCATCCATGCTGTTTATTGTTATTTTGCTTATTCCTTTCTATAACATATACCAGCTTGTACCTTGGCAGGGTAACGGGCTGGGACTCGCGGTTTACCATGGCCTCACCATGGCCGGCGCCAATGTTGGTGCAATACTACTTGCGGTTTATGCCCGCGAATTTCAAAACGCAAATACCACTACCCAATCTCTGGTGTTTGGGTTAGGCGGTGCAACGACAATTAAGGTGATCTATGCACAGTCATATCTAATGGTTTTCGGTGTATATGTGGGACAGGAGAAGATTCTCCCGTTTTTCGAAATGGCGCGGCTGGTGTATTTGAATCGCTTTCTACAGCGCATTGAGGCTTTGCTTATAGCCCTATGGGCTATGGTTAGTATTCTGGCTATTGCGATAAGCCTCTATACTGCGGTCTATTTGATTGCCAGGATACTTGAATTGCCATCTGGCCGGCCGATAATCCCGCTGGTAGCTGCCATTGCTGCCAATATTGCCATGGTGCCGCCAGACATTATAACAGTAATAGGTTATGAGAAAATGTATCTGTATATCAGCAGTGCTGGTGTATATGCAATACCGGCAGTGCTATTTCTGACATGTTGGCTCAAACGCAAAGGGGTGAAGCGATGTACCGCCGGTTAGCCGCTGTTTTTTTGCTGGGAATAAGTGTGGTGGTATGTGGGGGGTGCAATGGTGCCAAAGAACCTGACGAACTAGGGTATACAGTAGCTATTGGTATAGATAAGTCAGCCAAGAAAGGCATGATTGATGTTACATACGTAGGGGCTCTGCCCGCAGTCATTGGTGAAGGCGGCGGTGGCGGCGACAAAACAAAATCGACCACAGAAGTGACATATACGGTTCCGTCGCTGGCTGAAGCAAGAAATCTTCTTAACTCAGTGACTTATTTTATTCCTTCTCTGGTTCATGTCAAGATGTTGGTAATAGGAGAAGAACTGGCTAAGCAAGGAATTGGGGATGTTATAGGTCCGCTAGTACGGTTTAGAGAGTATCGTGGTACCAATTACATTGTTGTGGCTAAGGGAACAGCCAAGGATTTTTTTAAAAATAACAAACCTGGTATTCCTGGCACTGCAACGCGCTATTATGAATCAATGATGGAGTCGAATTCAGAGACAAGCTATTTTCTAAAGACAACCCTGCATGCGTTCTACCAGAGGCTGAAAGATACTGACGGGACTTCGTATGCAACTATGGTGGCCGTTAACCCCCAAACCTTGGAAGATAAACCCGCAAAATCAAAAACGCCTGGAGAAAAGATGGAAGAGTACTATGCCGGTGATACGCCGCGAGCCGGCAGTAATCCGGTTGAGTTCTCCGGTACGGCCGTGTTCAGGGGCGACAAAATGGTGGCTATGTTGTCAAATGCGGAGACCCGATCATTGGCAATGCTGACTGGAATCTATCAACGGGGCTATGTAACAGTGGAAGACCCGCTGGCACCCAAGCACGGGATCAATGTTAACCTACGGCAAGGTGAAAAACCCGAATTTGTCACCCAACTTATTGATGGCAAACCGGTAGCGCAAGTAACAGTATTGCTAGAAGGCGAGGTTACGAGTTTGCCGAGTGGAATCAGCTATGAACAAGCAGAATATAAAGAGCTGTTGGAGGCAGCCATTTCTCAGATCATAAAGCAGGAAATAACTCAGCTAGTGACACGAATTCAGGAAAAAGGCGCAGATATTGTCGGATTCGGTTACCATTTTCGCAGCAAATTTCAGAAGTTGCAAGAGTGGGAAGAGTATGCTTGGCCGGACAAGTTCCCACAGGCAGATATCACAGTGGAGGTTAAATGCAAACTCCGGCGTACCGGTTTAATGTGGCGAACAACACCCAAACAATAAAGCGAAACTAGAAGCAAAGGAAGCTTTAATAGCCATTGTAGTTAGCAAGCAAGCTAGCGATTAATACAAAAGGGGGGGCTATGATGGATTATATTTTGGCCGCAGGCACGTTCATTGCGGCATTTCACGCCTATACCTATGGACGATGGCTAAAAAAAAATAACAATAGAACTGGGGCTATCGGTGTTATCATTTTGGCTATAGGTGGAGTTGCATTATCTATGTATAAAGTGTTTTTTGCTTAATAAAAATATAACCTACATGAACAAAGAACGCTAATTATCTGTGGTACAGAATAATTAGCGTTTTTTGTTCATGTAAACAGAAGCAAATTGCTATATTTTTAAATAATTAGCAAGGGATTTTTGAATCTTTGTCGAAGTTTAGAAAATATAGGAAATATCCAATAATTACCGGAGGTGGTGCTCATGTCGATTATTGAGTTAATCGAGAAGGGGAAAAAACAGCGTAAGCAAAAGGAAAATCAAAAAGCCCTGAAAAACGCAGCGATAGGTGCCGCCATTGGTGTGACTGTCGGAGCAGCCGCCGGCGTACTATTGGCGCCTAAGTCGGGTAAAGAAACCCGTAATGACATTGCTGAGGCCGCTAAGGAACTGCCGGTAAAGGCAAAGGGAATTGTAGAAAAGACTAAAGAAAAGGTCGCAGAAGTCAAGAAGGAAATTGCCGAACGAACAAAACCCGTTGTAGACGAGGAAGTACAACCGTAACTTCATTCTCCGGGGAAATGGCTGAATGGCCGGGCAGTGATGCCCGGCCAATTATTACCCTAGCTGCCTCCGCCTTTGCCAGCGGATTGGTGTAAGCCGCATTTTTTTATTGCCTTTATTAACGCTACCGAAAGAAGGGATAATCGTGTATATCTCAATTTACGATTTGGCTCTTGTAATAGTATTTGTCTTACTAGTTATAATTGGTATATATCTTATTGCTGTTTTACGGCAGGCACTATGCGTGCTTAGTCAGGTTCGGGGAATTGTAGAGTTGCACCGGAGCGATATTGGCGAGAGCGTTTCGCTGTTTAAGGAGACCATTACGAATGTAAATGCGCTTACTATCAGCCTGAAAGAAACCACAGAAAATACCACTAATGCTGTGCGGGCCCTACCGGGTGAATTAGCCGACTCGGTGGACGAGCTGCGCGAAAGTATGGAGACGTTTGCTTTTTATGCTAAAATTGCCGTAGATGTTGTTAAAGCAGTATTTTTTAAGAAGGATTAAGGTGAGAGGTAACTGCACCTGATTGCCGGCAGATAATGTCAAATGATATAAGGGAGACGTGCTGAAACGTTTTGTTTAAAAAGGGGGATGACAATTGAAAGTCAAGGGTTCAAAGAAACTGTATGTCGGATTGTTTGTCGCAGCAGCTTTACTTGGGGTTGTTGCAGTACGGGGCGGAATGCTGAATAAAGCTCAGCCGGTTAATGCCGCCCATGCGGTTACTGTAAAGGCTATGCAGGTAGTAACCCGGGATACGCAGATTAAAAGCGAATTTGTCGGTCAGGTAAAAGCAAAAAGCGAAGTAAAAATTATGTCCAAAGTGTCCGGGAATGTTGTGGCTAAAATGGTAAATGGCGGCGATACGGTGTCTAAGGGCCAGCCATTATTTCAAATTGATAATAAGCAATACCAATCGGCGATTATTTCAGCGCGGGCTTCGGTGAACAAAGCTCAGGCAACACTCAATAATACCAGGAAAGACGTAGAACGCTATCAGCGCCTGGCAGCAATAAACGGGATTGCCCAGCAAACAGTCGATAGTAGTGTTGCCCAGGCAGCTGAAGAAGAAGCTACCGTTGAACTTAATCAGGCTAATTTGCAACAAGCGATTGAGAATGAACAGGATACCCTAATTGTTTCGCCAATTGATGGCCGCATTGATGTCAATGATGTAAGCCAGGGGTATTTTGTGGCGGCCGGTTCCACCACCATGGCTACCATTTCTTCAATTGATCCGGTATGGGTACAGTTTAGCATGAGTGAAAATGAATATCTGAAATATATCCGCCAAGGCAACGGACAATTGCCTGCCAGCTTCCGCGAGCATCTGGAACTTGTCTTAAGTGATGGCAAGCCGTACCCTCTGATTGGCAGGGTTGAACAAATTGACAGAGGGGTTAATGATACAACAGGCACAATTACACTCAAAGCCAGCTTTGACAATCCGCAGAAATTTCTGCTGCCAGGTATGTTTGCCAGGGTGGTTGTGCAGGACGAGGTACGTAAGGGTGCGCTTTTGATTCCGCAAAAAGCGGTTAAGGAAGTGCTTGATAATACTTTTGTGATCGTGGTCACCGATGATAATAAAGCCGAGAGCAGACAAGTCAAATTAGGCAATAAAGTCGGCGATATGTGGTTGGTGGAAGAAGGCCTTGGCGCCACTGACAAGGTTGTTGTCGAGGGCATTGACAAGGCGAAACAGGGAACTGATTTGAGCGTGATTATGGTACAGCCGGATGCGAAAACTCCGGTCAAGCAATAGGGGGCGGTTATATGGCGCATTTTTTTATTAACCGACCGGTCTTTGCTATTGTAGTATCTATTGTAATCGTCCTAGTGGGGACAATTGCGGCTTTTTCTTTGCCGGTGGCGCAGTATCCGCAGATTTCGCCACCGACAATTGCGGTAAGCGCAAATTATCAGGGTGCCAATGCCGAGGTTGTTGAGCAAACGGTTGCCCAAGTCATTGAGGAACAGGTTAATGGGGTTGACGGCATGGTGTACATGTCTTCCGCCAGTACCGATTCTGGTTCCTACAATTTGAGCATTCAGTTTGAAAATGAAAAGAATGCCGATACGGCAGCGGTGCAAACCCAAAACCGGGTAGCGCAAGCCAATGCCAATCTGCCTGGTACAGTGCAGGCAGCCGGGGTTACAACCGCCCAGTCCTCGGAAGATATGTCCCTGATTTTCAGTTTGTTTTCGCCAACCGATAAGTACGACGCCAATTTTTTGAAAAACTACGGCAGTATATATATGGTGGATGATATCAAACGGGTCAGCGGCGTAGGTGAAGTGCAGTTTTTTGGTTCAGATTACGGCATGCGTATCTGGCTGCAGCCTGAAAAAATGGCTCAACTCGGCATAGCCGTTGGCGATATTACCGATGCCATTGAAAAGCAAAATATTCAGGCTGCTGCTGGTGCTTTAGGCAAAAGCCCTGCGTCATCTCAGCAGCAATTTCAATATACGGCTAAAGTAAAAGGCCGTCTTGTTGACGCGAAAGAGTTCGAAAATATTATTATCCGGGCTAAAAGCGACGGCTCATTTGTTCGGCTTAAGGATATTGCCCGGGTTGAACTGGCCAGCAGAAGCTATGATTTTGTCAGTCTGCAGAACGGTCATACGGCTGCGGTGTTTTTCATCAAGCTCAAAAGCGACGCTAACGCCATCGAGACCATCAGTAACGTAAAAAAGGTCTTGGCAAATGCTGCTAAAGATTTTCCGCCAGAGATGGAGTACCAGGTTGTTGTTGACACTACTGAATTTGTGCGTGAATCTATGGAAGAGGTTCTGAAAACCTTTGCTGCCGCCTTACTACTGGTTGTCTTGGTAGTATTCCTCTTTTTACAGAGCTGGCGGGCAACCTTGATTCCGGTTTTGGCCATTCCGGTTTCCTTGGTGGGGACCTTTGCCGCTTTCAGTTTGTTGGGTTTTAGCATTAATACCTTAACCTTATTCGCTTTGGTACTGGCCATCGGTTTGGTTGTCGATGACGCTATTGTTGTTATTGAAGCCGTTGAGCACCACATGCGGTATTCGGGACTTTCTCCGCGGGAAGCTACGCGGCGAGCTATGAGCGAGGTTTCCGGCCCAGTAGTTGCCATCGCTTTTGTATTGGCATCAGTATTTATCCCGGTTGCCTTTGTGGGTGGCACCACCGGCATTTTGTACAAACAATTTGCGTTGACCATTGCCGTATCTATGGGTTTATCTGCTCTGGTCGCGTTATCGCTTACCCCGGCCTTGTGTGTTATGCTGCTCAAGCCTCATGACCCGCAGGCTCACAGCGGTATGCTGGAAAAATTGTTTGGCAAATTCAATATGTGGTTTGAAAATAAGATTGAGAGTTATGGCGCCGGCCTGGGAAAAATTATTCCCCAAGCACGTCTGTATCTGGCATTACTGGCTGTGCTGCTCATTTTGACCGGCGGTTTGTATAAAATGGTGCCGTCTTCGTTTGTGCCTGAAGAAGATCAGGGTTATTACATAACGGCAGTTAATTTGCCGGAAGCATCCAGTTTAAACCGGACCGGCGAAGTTATGAAGCAATTTGCCGATCAGCTGTCAGCTCAGAGCGGAGTGCAAAAAGTTCTTTCGGTAGCCGGCTATGATTTGTTGGGTAATAGTCAGAAAAGCAGTGCGGGGGCAATATTTGTTTTGATGGATAACTGGGATAACCGGAAAACACCAGATATGCAGTTGGAGTCTGCCATTGGTCAGACTTTTATGAAAGGTGCCCAGTTTCCCGAAGGTTCAGTTCTTGCCTTTGCGCCGCCTAGTTTGCCGGGGCTCGGATCAATTGGTGGTTTCACCCTCATGTTGCAGGATCGGAGCGGAAAATCGCTTGCTGAATTGGATACTGTAGCCCAGAATTTTGTGGCGGCAGCTAAGGAGCGGCCGGAGATTGCTTCGATTATGTCCACTTTCCAAAGTAATACGCCAACCTATGAATTTGAAGTAGACCGTGAAAAAACCGAACAGCTGGGAGTAGCTGTTGAGGATGTGTTTACGGCGCTGCAAGTATTCCTTGGAGGTAAAGAAGTAAACGATTTCAATAAATTCGGTCGTGCTTATAAAGTAGTGGTGCAGGCGGAAAATACCTTCCGCAGTGATGCGGATGCGCTGCGCTACTTATATGTCAAAAGCGCCAACAATACCATGGTACCCTTAAATACACTGCTTAAAGCCAAAAAATCCAGTTCTCCCACGGCGATTACCCGGTTTAACAGCGTAAAAGCTGTGCAAATCAGTGGTTCACAAGCGCCTGGCTACAGCTCCGGTCAGGCCATGGCTGCACTTGAGCAAGTGGCTAAGCAGAGCTTGCCTGACGGTTATAGTTTTGAATGGTCAGGGCAAAGCCGGGAAGAAAAGCTTGCCGGTTCGAAGACGGCACTGGTATTTGGTTTGGCCATTGTCTTTGTCTTTTTGTGTCTGGCAGCCTTGTATGAGAGCTGGAGTGTTCCTTTTGCCGTGCTGCTGTCAGTGCCGACCGGAATTTTTGGGGCTTTCCTGTTTCAGTATCTGCTGGGCTTGGAAAACAGCATCTATATGCAAATTGGTTTGGTCATGCTGATTGGCCTAGCTGCCAAGAATGCTATTCTTATTGTTGAGTTTGCCAAAGTTCGGGTTGCTCAGGGCATGAATCCGGTGCAGGCGGCCATTGAAGCAGCAAAGCTGCGTTTACGCCCGATCATCATGACATCGCTAGCCTTCATTATTGGCTGTATTCCGTTAGCCATTGCTACTGGAGCCGGAGCCGGTGCCAGAAATTCAATGGGAACAGCCGTTGTTGGTGGAATGCTGGCCGCGACCACGTTGGGCATATTTTTAATTCCTGTGCTCTTTGTTGTGGTAGAACGTGTAACCGAGAAGTTCACTAATTGGCGAAAATCACGGAAAAAAGCGGTTGTTGCCGACTGATTCCTTGCTTTCAATACTTGTGGAGTCTATTGTCATAAGAACCCTGTTTGGCTGCCTAATAGCAGAAAAACAGGGTTCTTTTATGTACGTTATGTTACATTTATGGTAGAATCTAATACAGATGCTGTTGCTTGCGTGATAACTTGCGGTAAGGTTAATTTGGTATAGATTTTTCAAATCCCAAGATAAACACAATAACTGTTATTTATTGCAAATTATGGCTAGAAAGTATAAAATAATTAATAAAATCTAGCCCCAAAATTAGTATAAGGAGCGGAAGACATGCCGATAAAGATCCCTAATAATTTGCCTGCGGTCAATATTCTCGAAAAAGAGAATATTTTTGCAATGGATGAAAAACGTGCCTATTCGCAGGATATACGTCCGCTTCGCATATTGCTGTTAAATTTAATGCCTACCAAAATAGTTACCGAGACCCAATTGCTCCGACTATTAGGTAATTCTCCTCTGCAAGTGGAATTTGATTTCATGTTTACTGCCACCTATGAGCCAAAGAATACTCCCCACGAACATTTGGTTAAGTTTTATGAGACCTTTGATGAAGTGAAAAACCGCAAATATGACGGAATGATTATTACCGGCGCGCCAGTGGAACAGCTTCCTTTTGAAGAGGTGGTTTATTGGGACGAGTTATGCGAGATTATGGCTTGGAGCAGGCGCAATGTATATTCAACATTTCATATTTGTTGGGGAGCGCAAGCCGCCTTGTATTACCATTATGGTATTCCCAAATATGACTTGCCCAAAAAAATGTTTGGCGTATTTCCTCATACTGTAAATCGAAAAGAAAAAATGCTATTTCGTGGCTTTGATGATATTTTTTATGTCCCGCATTCTCGTCATACTGAGGTGCGGCGTGAAGATATTGAGAAAGTATCTGGTTTGTCGATACTTTCCGAATCAACGGAATCAGGAGTATATGCCGTTATGGATAAAAAATACCGGCAACTGTATATCACCGGTCACTCTGAATATGATCCCTTGACACTTAAAGCAGAATATGACCGTGATATCGCCCAGGGACTGTCAATCGATGTTCCGGTAAACTATTATCCAAAAGATGATCCCGAACAGCAGCCGGTGGTGCGATGGCGGAGTGCTGCCAATTTACTGTTTTCCAATTGGCTTAATTATTATGTTTATCAAGGGACACCTTTCGACCTTGACAAATTAGCTGAATTTGACGACGTATGCGGGCTGTATGGTGACGGAATTTAATATATTAATGGGGGTAATCAGCTGGGGGATGAATACGTAATGTATATATCACAGCGAAAATTACAGGTATTTAGTCAAGTTGTATTACAATTGCATCAATGTACCTGTTTTGCGTGCTTTATTACAGAAGCTATGTCTTATATCCGGAAAGTTATACCGTATGAAACAGGTGCGTTCTTTTCGGCTGAACCGGTTTTGCAATTGTTCGATTGTCGGTATCACACTGATATTGAGGATAAGCTTTTTGCACATTTTCGCGAAGACTATCAAGACTATCAAGTACATCGTAAGAAAGTCTACTCAACAGATAGTCTGCGGGTAGTTGACCGGGCGCTTGATTTGCTTGACTTTGGCAAGTGGGGGACTAAAGAACGGGAAGAATTTCTTGTTGCCAATCGTATCTATTACCTGGCTGGCGTACAGTTAATGCACAGCAGAAAAGTGTTGGCTGACATCACGATTCACCGCACAGAGAGGCAACGGGATTTTGACGAGAGTGAGATGCAACTACTCAAAATGCTGGGCGAGCATATGCAATATATTTATAGTAAGCTTAAGAACGCGAATAATACTGAGCAAGGTGATAAAAATCAACAAGAGGTAGCTAGTGGTCAGTCTTTATCTACCTTTACTGCTCGGGAGGCCGAAATTTTACTTCTTCTTGCCCAAGGGCTGTCAAATCGAGAAATCGGGGAACGTTTGTTTATTAGTACAGAGACGGTAAAAACTCATCTAAAAAAACTATTTGCCAAAATGAGTGTGCGGTCAAGAACTGAATTATTATCGCGAAGTATCTCAGACTTGTAAGTTTTCGAAGGTTTCTTAATAATAAGCACAACAAAATAATAATGTTATTATAAAATAATTATTAATCAACATTTAAATAAAAAGGTGCAATTTGTAAGAAATCCCCCATTTGGGGGATTTCTTCTAAGTTTAACAATTAATATAATATTAATAAGTATAATATTCCTGAAAATTTCGAAAAGTCAAGAAAAGGATGAGGAGGGTTACCGATGGCTAACGCAAGACAACCTTTTACTAGTGTTCGAAAGGAAGTAAGTTATATGGATATGGAAGGCAATTTGGTGAGACCACGAAAGGCGATAAAGGTATTAACCAAAGAATATGATGAGCAGGATAGGCTTGTTCAAGCGAGTATGCAGATTGATTTTTCCAAAACAAATGTGCCTAGAGGCTGGTATTTTAATATTGCGAAGGGACAGTTCTTTTGATTAGAGTACATAAAAGCTTAATGTTTTGCGGGATCACTATAATCCAGAGTAGTATATAAATATGAAATTAGACACCGTTTACGTACGTAGTAGACGGTGTTTTCTTGCTTTTAGGACATAATACAAACGGAGCAGTGGTAAATCTTGCTGCGAGGAAGGAAATGACCAGCAGGAGAAGAATTAAATATCAAATTATGAAAGAAAGGAAGTTAAATATGGAATTAACGCCAATAACAGAAATCGAGTCCAGAATCGCTTGTTTCCAGCGAAAACTGGTGGAACAGGAAACAGACGGAGCTATTATCTTACTGCAAAGCGACTTGTTCTATTTTTGCGGTACTGTACAAAATTCATATTTGTTTATTCCGGCAGTTGGTCAGCCTGTTCTTATGGTGAAAAAAAGTCTGACCCGTGGTCAGCAAGAGTCACCGTTAAAAAATCTTGTTTCCATCAAGAATCCCAAGCAAATTCCTGAAATTTTAGCGGCGCATGGTTATACTGGCTTTAGAAAAATCGGACTGGAATTGGATGTGCTGCCGTTCAATTTGTATAAGTCTTATAAGAGCATTTTTCCGGACGCAGAACTCATTGATATTTCTCCTGCGATTAAAGAGAGCCGCGTAGTAAAATCAGCGTATGAAATCGAGCTGATGCGCGGAGCGTTAACAGTTATTGACCAGGCGTTTCAAGCAGTGCCTGCCTTTTTGCGGGAAGGTATGACCGAGCTAGAGTTAGCAGCCTTATTCGAAGGCGAAATGCGCAAACGGGGTTTTGCCGGCCCGAGCAAGATGCGGGCGTTTAGCCAGGACTTTTTCTTGGGAAATGTATGTTCAGGCGGTAGTGGTTTTTTTCCTAACTATTTTGATGGTCCGGTCGGCGGCCAAGGCGCTAGCGCCGCTCAGCCGCAAGGTGCGGGCTGGAAAAAGATTAACCGCAATGAAGTTATCTATATGGACTATACGACGATTGTTAAGGGCTATACCGGTGACCAAACCCGGATATTCTGTATTGGCGAGCTTTCTCACAAGCTGGTTAAAGCTTATGAGGACGCCTTGTTCATTGAAGCAGAAATAGTAAAAAGCATTAAACCGGGAACGCCTGCTGAAGAACCTTATTTGCTGGCAATCAAACTGGCAGCAGAACTGGGGTATCAGGATAACTTTATGGGGTACAAGCAGGATCAGGTGAAGTTTATCGGTCATGGTATTGGCTTGGAACTAGATGAATGGCCGATCCTGGCCAAAGGCATGAAGACGCCGATCTTGCCAGGAATGACTTTTGCCCTTGAGCCCAAGTTTGTTTTCCCTGAGGGGGCAATTGGAACGGAAAATAGCTTTGTTATGACCGAAAATGGGCCAGATTATCTGAGCATAACTCCCCAGGTAATTACGTACGTAAAATAAAAATAGAGACTTGATTTTCCTATTCCGGGTATAACAGACACAAAAGCCATATTAGGTATACAGTTCCGAGCGGAATGATAAGCAAGGCGCTGATTGCCGCAGCAATTTCAATCACCATAATAATCCCCCGGTACATCCTATGCTAAGTAATGTTTAAGAAGAACATAATGATTTTTTCAACTTAGTTACAGAACGGAGTGATTAAAGGTGAACAGAGTAAAATTATATTTTTGTGCTCATGCTTCAAAAAGTATAAAGCTATCCACATACTGTGTTTTGTCTATTTTATTTTTGCTGATAATCGGCTCATATAACCAGCAGGCAGTTGCGGCAAAGCTGTCGCCAAAGGCTGTTTTGCCCTTGACTGTGGAAGATTACGTGATTAAGGGTGTGCAGCTTGGTGAGCCCATTTATGCAGTGCAGCAAAAGATGGGGCTCCTTAAAAGCAAAGAGCACAGGAATGAAAACCTGTCTTATGATTATGGGGACATTGAACTGATTGTAAACAGCCGCGAGAAAATAATCAATGTCCTGACTGACAGCCCGTCAATTGCAACGCGTCGAGGTATTCATCCGGGAGCGTTGGTGCAGGATGTGAAACTTGCTTACGGCGATTCTTACCAGAAGATGGAGTTCGGCGAGCTTGATTTATATGAGTATACCTTTTCAACGGCAAGTGGCAGAGAGTATACTCTGCGCTTTGCGGTAAACCGCTCGACTAACACCGTTACGTATATCGGAAGCAGAATTTCGGCTGAAAAGGCAACAACAGGGTTGGCTTATGTCAGTAGTAACAGAAAATGGGGTTATATTGATACTTACGGCAATATAGCAATACCACTTACGTTTGATTTTGCAGATTCTTTTTCCCAGGGACTGGCGGTAGTAAAGGTAAACGGCAAATACGGATATATTGATACCAGCGGCAATATGGTAATTCAGCCGCAATTTGAACATGCCTTTACTTTCAGGGAAGGACTGGCGGTGGTAGAAGTAAACCGCAAATATGGCTGTATTGATCGACAGGGCAATAGAGTCGTTGCCCCCATTTATGATTATGTATCCCATTACTCTCAGGGGCTGGCAGTTGTCAAAATCAATAATAAGTACGGTTATGTTGATGTAAACGGCAAGATAGTAATTGCTCCTCAATACGAAAGTGCGGCGATTTTCTCGGAGGGGCTGGCAGCCGTTACTCTGAATGGGAAAGACGGTTATATTGACAAAAGCGGCAGTATAGTGATTCCTCCGCGGTATGATCATGTTCGGGAGATGGTGGCAGGGAAGTTTTCCGACGGTTTAGCAGCGGTGCCTGTTGATGACAAGTGGGGTTATATTGACAAGCAAGGTAAAATGGTAATTGCGCCGCAATATGACTGGGCTTGGGATTTTTCTCAGGGTCTTGCACGGGTAGATAACTTCCGGGAAGGCACGAATAAGAAGTCTGGGTATGTTGATTCCAGTGGTAACATGGTGATTGAGTTTTTTCATGATGATGTCATGGATAAAGGGGATTTTTCAGAAGGTCTTGCGGCGATAAGCATCAGGGGTAAGTGTGCTTATATTGATAGGAGCGGAACTGTAATAATTACTCCCCGGTTTGCCAGTGACGATATCGCATATAATCAGCATCAGTTTTCGCAGGGTTTGGCTTCAGTTAAAATTGATAGAAAATATGGTTATATTAACCAAAGCGGCGAGATGGTTATAGAGCCACAGTATGATTGGGCGGGTACTTTCACAAATGAATAGTATACTAAAGCTGCTGTAGAAATCAGCTTGCAGCAGCAGAAAAAATAAGGATTTCTTCACTGATACAGTGAAGAAAGGCCTTATTTTCTTTTTATCAATATGATAATACCCTGTAATAGCCCCGGTAAAAAGGGAGGCAAGAAGTGGGCATTATTTTTAGCAACAAGTAAAGAGTAAAGAGAGTTTTTATACTTTATCAAAACGATAATTTTATCATTTTGATAATAGAAAACATAGGTTTTTGCCAGGCAGCTATACAGATTATACCCCCAGTAGAAAGTATGTCTTTCTAAAAAGCAAGGTAAGGAAAAATACACGACAAAAAGGCACAGGCGATTTGGACTTTGGCCAATGGCTTGCGTATGCCGTGTTTTCGTTAAATATAGACAAATATACTAAAAACCAGTGGTAAACAGCAGCCGATTTATAGCTTGTAGAAGGACGACTGCAGGCATAAATGCGGGTTATTATTAGCGGACAACACTAGTTGGCACGTTTTTTGCTTAAATAATTTAGTGAAAAAGCATAAAACCAGAAGTGAGGTACAGAGATGGACCAGAAAATTAAATGGGTCAAAAATCAAATGATGGAAAGCCAAACCAAGGTTTCTATTGATTTTTTGAGCTGCCGGGAAATTAACAAGGTACGGCAATTCCACAAGAGTTTTCCTGAATATAGCACAACCCCGCTGCGCCAGCTAAATGAACTGGCCGGTTATTTGGGTGTAGCTGGCGTATATGTAAAAGATGAATCCTATCGTTTTGGCTTGAACGCCTTCAAAGTACTGGGAGGCTCTCTCGCGATGGCCAAGTACCTAGCGCAGCGATTGGGCAAAGATATCGGTGAATTGGATTGCAACCGGCTGACCTCGGAGGAAATTCGCAAGCAACTAGGGGAAATCACCTTTACGACAGCAACTGATGGCAATCATGGCCGGGGAGTTGCCTGGACGGCTAACCGTCTCAAGCAAAAATCAGTAGTGTATATGCCTAAGGGTTCTTCACTTACCCGCCTGGAAAATATTCGAGCCGAGGGAGCCGAAGCGTCGATTACCGATTTAAACTATGATGATGCGGTGCGCTTGGCCACAGAAAATGCCAAAAAGTATGGCTGGGTGGTTGTGCAGGATACGGCTTGGGACGGCTATGAAGAAATTCCTGCTTGGATTATGCAAGGGTATGGCACGATGGCTTTAGAAGCGTTGGAACAGTTGCAGGAGTCAGGAGTAAAGCAGCCAACCCATGTGTTTGTCCAAGCCGGGGTAGGATCTTTGGCCGGTGCGGTGCAAGGCTTTTTTGCATCAGCCTGCGCCGATGAGCCGCCGTTAACCGTGGTCGTCGAAGCCGACCAGGCAGATTGTCTCTATAAATCGGCGTTAGCCAATGACGGAAAACCAAGAATTGTCGGGGGAGACTTAAACACCATAATGGCCGGGTTAGCTTGCGGCGAACCTAATACCATTGCCTGGAACGTACTAAGGGATTATAGCTATCTGTTTGCTTCTTGCCCTGACTGGGTGGCTGCTAAAGGGATGAGGCTGCTTGGTAATCCGTTAGGAGCAGATGCCAGAGTCATTTCCGGTGAGTCAGGAGCCGTTACCGCCGGTCTAGTGGCAGAACTGATGACTAATCCGGATATGGCGGAAGCTAAAGCCAAACTAGGATTAAATGAAACATCAAGAATTCTCCTGTTTAGCACCGAAGGCGATACCGATCCGCAAAAATACCGCAGTATTACCTGGAATGGGGATTATCCTGTTCCTACTAAATATTTGCCTAAGCCTTTCGACGGAGAAGGCTAGAGAAAAATCAAGCTTGTGAAAGGGGCTAATGTTTTGAACGTGAAATTTGAACAAATAATGGAACTTGCGCAAAGATATGAACCTGAAATCAGTAAGTTCTTACGCGATATGATTGCTATTCCCAGTGAAAGCTGCCAGGAAGAAAAAGTTGTTCTGCGGATAAAAGAGGAAATGGAAAAAGTGGGTTTTGATAAGGTGGGAATAGACCCCATGGGCAATATTCTTGGCTACATTGGCCATGGTAAACATCTTATTGCTATGGATGCCCATATTGACACAGTAGGGATCGGCAATCCGGAAAACTGGAAATATGACCCTTACAAAGGCTATGAAGATGAAGAAATCATTGTTGGGCGGGGTGCCAGTGACCAGGAAGGCGGTATGGCTTCCATGGTATATGCCGGAAAAATCATAAAAGAACTGGGCTTAGAGGATGATTATACCTTAGTTGTGGTTGGCTCTGTCCAGGAAGAAGACTGTGACGGTCTATGCTGGCAGTACATCCTTCAGGAAGATAAACTGCGCCCTGAATTTGTCGTAAGCACAGAACCGACAGACGGCAAGATTTACCGGGGACAACGGGGGCGTATGGAAATTAGGGTAAAAACTACCGGAATTAGCTGTCATGGTTCGGCGCCGGAACGGGGTGATAATGCAATATACAAAATGGGCCCTATTCTTAGCGATTTAAAAGCGTTGCATGAAAATCTCATCGACCATGAATTTCTGGGAAAAGGCAGTCTGACAGTGTCGGAAATTTTTCATACTTCGCCTTCTCGCTGTGCGGTAGCCGATAGCTGTTGGATTTCCATCGACAGACGGCTGACTGTCGGTGAAACCGGCGAATATGCCCTCCAGCAAATTAAAAACCTTCCCTCTGTAAAGGCTGCCAATGCTGAAGTGACCATGTACACATATGAAAGACCGGCCTATACCGGCTTAGTCTATCCTACCGAGTGTTATTTCCCGACTTGGCTGATTGAAAATGAGCATCCGGTGTGCCATACCTTGGTAGATGCCTACAAAGGTTTGTTCAAGGAAGAACCCAAAGTTGATAAATGGACTTTTTCCACCAATGGCGTTTCGATTATGGGACGTTTTGGTATTCCTTGTATCGGTTTTGGTCCTGGCCATGAGGATCAGGCGCATGCGCCCAACGAACGCACCTGGAAAAAAGAACTGGTAAATTGTGCTGCCATGTATGCAGCCATTCCGCTGATTTATGCCAAAGAATATGCGGATCAAATGACTGACTGTACAAAAAACTTAGCGTAACACAGGCTTACTTTGAGTGAGAATATGGTTATCAACCCATACATATAAAAATATAAAATTCTGGGAGGAAATTAATAATGCAATCTATTTTTAGAGGAAGACACTTTATCAATCTGGAAGACTTCACTAAAGAAGAAGTAGATACTATGCTTGAGGTATCCTTAGATTTGAAGAAAAAATTTGCCATGGGTGTTCCTACTCCCTATTTATTGCACCAATCCATGTTTCTCATGTTCTTTGAACAATCCACCCGCACCAGAAATTCAATGGAAGCAGGGTTTGCTCAATTAGGCGGTCATGCCGGATTTTTAGATTCCAGCAGTATGCAAATCGCTCATGGTGAAAGTGCCAAAGACACAGCCATTATCTTGTCCCGTTTCGGTCATGCTATTGCCTGTCGGTACTGCAACTGGGGCTATGGCAATAAATACTTAACCGAAATGGCCAAGTGGTCCTCCAAACCTATCATGAATCTACAGTGCGATCTGTATCACCCGTTCCAAGCGCTAGCAGACTTGATGACAATGAAAGAGAAAATTGGCGATTTGAAACGAGTGAAAGTATCTATCATCTGGGCATATGCCGAAAGCCACAAAAAACCAATCTCTGTGCCTGTATCCCAAGTATTACTCTTCCCGCGCTATGGTATGGATGTTGTGCTGGCACATCCCAAAGGTTGGGAACTGCCTGACTGGGTAATCGCCCAGGCAAAAGCCAACGCCGAAAAATATGGCGGCACTGTTACTGTCACCAACAATGAAGCCGAGGCTTATGAAGGCGCACATATTGTTATACCGAAAAACTGGGGCAACTGGGTAAACGACCAAACCGGTGTGGCCGCTTCCGGTGCGGTAGCTGTAGTTGATGACAAATTAAAAGCACAAAAATCTTGGAAATGTACAGAAGCCAAGATGGCAACAGCCGACAAAAATGTAATGTATATGCATGCCCTGCCGGCTGATCGCAATAATGAAGTAGAAGATTCTGTTATTGACGGACCACACTCCATTGTATACGACGAAGCCGAAAATCGTTTGCATACAGCCAAAGCTGTTATGACGTTGTTAATGGGTGGAAGATAAGTATGACCAAGTTAGCTGTTATCGCCATTGGGGGCAATTCCTTAATTCGAGATAACACGCGCCAGACAGTAGAAGACCAGTATGATGCTGTCTGTGAAACTGCCAAGCACATTGTTGGCATGATAGAACAGGGTTATGATGTTATTATTACCCATGGCAATGGACCACAGGTAGGCTTTATCTTAAGAAGATCAGAAATAGCCAGCGAAACCGCAGGTATGCATAGTGTGCCGCTGGTTGCCTGCGGGGCAGATACCCAGGGAGCACTTGGTTATCAGATTCAACAGGCTATGGATAATGAGTTTAAGAAAAGAGGCATTGACAAATCTGCGGTAACGCTGGTTACGCAGGTGGTAGTTGCTGCCGATGATCCGGCATTTGCTAAGCCTTCAAAGCCTATTGGCTCCTTTTTCACCCCGGAGCAGGCCGAAAAAATACAAAAAAATAACCCGGACTGGGTAATGATAAGTGACGCGGGGCGGGGGTATCGCCGGGTAGTTCCTTCGCCAGAGCCCCGGGAAATTGTCGAGAAAGATGTTATTAATAAATTAGTGCGGGAAGGCTACTGCATGATCGCTGTGGGCGGCGGTGGTATCCCGGTTATCCGGCAGGAGGATGGCAGTTTTAAAGGCGTGGATGCCGTTATTGATAAAGACTTTGCCTCCAGTCTGCTGGCCGCGCAAATTCAAGCAGATGAATTGATTATTTCCACAGGTGTACCCAAAGTGTATTTGAATTATGGAAAACCTGATGAAAAAGCCTTAGATAAGGTTACGCTTGCCGAATTAAAAGAATATGTAAAAGAAAATCACTTTGCGCCAGGCAGTATGCTGCCCAAGGTTCAGGCAGTCGTTAGCTTCCTGGAGAAGGGTGGGAAAAAAGCCATTATTACCAATCCGGAATCGCTGGAAGAGGCGGTAGCCGGAAAAACCGGAACTCACATATACCCATAGAACTAGCCAGAGATGCTCCGTAAAAAGGAGTATCTCTGCAGTTTTACCTTATTTGTTAGAAACCGCAAACCTTTCCTATATAGGAGGGATAGTGTGTATCAATTTGTGCTAAACGGCCAACAAGTAGGTGTTGGTCATGACATAAATCTGCTAGAATATTTACGGGACTATGCCCGACTCACTTCGGTGAAAAATGGTTGTGCCGAAGGGGCTTGCGGCGCCTGCATGGTGCTGCTGGATGGCAAGGCTACGCGGGCTTGTGTATTGTCAACCGCCAAAGTCAGCAGCAAAACAGTGCTAACCGTGGAAGGGTTGTCAGACGAGGAGAAAGCCATCTATAGCTGGGCCTTTGCTGCTGCCGGTGCTGTACAATGCGGCTTTTGCATCCCCGGAATGGTTATCAGTACCAAAGGCTTGCTGGATAAAACCAATGATCCGACTCGTGAACAAGTGAAAAAAGCGCTGCACGGCAATATCTGCCGTTGCACCGGCTATGTCAAAATTGAACAAGCTGTGCTAATGGCGGCCAAAGCGCTGCGCGAAGGTTTCATACCGCCGGACGAGATTGCCTACAAAGTCGGTGATAGAATGCCGCGGGTAGATGCTAACGATAAAATCGTAGGCACTGCCCAATATGTGGATGATATGTATATAGAAGGCATGTTACAGGCAGCCATCCTCCGAGCCCCCAGCGCCCGGGCCTTAATCAAAAGGATTGACACGGAGGCTGCGCTGGCACTGCCTGGTGTTGCCGCGGTAATTACGGCCAAAGATATTCCCGGACGCCGAAATCAGGGGCATATTATCCCCGACTGGCCGGCTTTTATTGCTGAGGGAGAAGAAACCCGCTATATTGGCGATGCGTTAGCCGCTGTTGCTGCAACAAGCAAAAAAATAGCCCAAGAGGCTGTTAGTTTAATAAAAGTCGACTATGAAGAGCTTATTCCGCTTGTCCGGCCACAGCAAGCGATGGCGGAGGATGCTCCTAAGCTACACCCTAACGGCAATATTTTAGCCAGAACTGTACTTAGACGTGGTAATGTTGAAGAGGCTATCGCCAAAGCCAAGTATGTCGTAAGCCAGCATTATACCACGCCGGCTACAGAACATGCTTTTCTCGAACCTGAGAGCGCCTTGGCAGTGCCGCATGGGGATGGCACACTAACAGTCTACACCGGCAGTCAGAATGTCTATGATGATCACCACGCACTTGTCTCCCTCCTGGGTGTCAAGGAAAATGACGTGCGCATTATCAGCAAAATGGTGGGCGGTGGTTTTGGCGGCAAAGAAGACTTATCTGTGCAGCACCATGCTGCATTACTGGCCTGGCACACCAAAAAGCCGGTAAAAAATACGCTGAGCCGTCAGGAAAGTATTAACGTTCATCCTAAGCGGCATGCAATGGAAATGGAATTTACGACTGCCTGTGATGAAAATGGCATCATTACCGCTATGAAAGCAGAACTGATTGCCGATACCGGAGCCTATGCTTCCCTTGGCGGGCCGGTACTGCAACGGGCCTGCACTCATGCCGGCGGACCATACAAAATCGCTAATGTGGATATTGTCGGGCTGGGCGTTTATACCAACAATCCACCTGCTGGGGCCTTTCGGGGTTTTGGTGTAACCCAGTCCTGTTTTGCCATGGAAACCAATATCAACCTGCTGGCAGAAAAAGTGGGTATATCTCAATGGGAGATTCGCTGGCGTAATGCCATCGAACCAGGAAAAATTTTGCCTAACGGGCAAATCGCCGACCAGGGCACTGCGCTCAAGGAAACCCTGTTGGCAGTCAAAGCAGCTTTTGATTCGAGTCCTTATGCCGGTTTGGCCTGTGCTATGAAAAATGCCGGTATTGGTGTTGGTTTGCCTGATATTGGCCGGGTCAAGCTAAAAATCAACAATGACAAAGTAGTTATTCTTACAGGTGCTGCCTGTATAGGTCAGGGGTTAGTCACAGTTATGACCCAGATTGTATGTGAAACAACCGGGCTTACTTATGATCGAATCACGGCGGTTGAGCCTGATACCCACCTTACTCCTGATTCAGGCACTACCACAGCCTCCCGTCAGACACTGTTTACCGGTGAAGCCGTTCGCCTGGCAGCGCTTAAGCTCAAAGCAGCGCTGAGAGCGGGTTCGCTGGCTGAACTGGAAGGACAGGAATTTTACGGAGAATACTCAGGCATAACCGATCCGATGGGTTCGGATAAGCCTAACCCGGTAAGCCATGTTGCCTATGGCTTCGCCAGTCAGGTAGTTATTCTTGACGATGCCGGTAAACTGCTTAAAGTAGTATCTGCCCATGATGTCGGCAAAGCCATAAACCCGGCAGGAGTCGAAGGCCAGATTGAAGGCGGTGTAGTTATGGGACTGGGATATGCCCTGACAGAAGACTTTCCGCTGAAAGATGGTATACCACAGGTCAAGTTTGGCACGCTGGGGCTTTTCCGCTCTGGCAATGTCCCGGAAATTGAAAGTATTCTTGTAGAAAAAAATCAGGCTGAGCTGGCATATGGCGCTAAAGGCGTAGGGGAAATCACTGCGATCCCCGGTGCGCCAGCTGTCGCCGCTGCTTATTTACGGTTTGACGGCAAAGTTCGCTTAGACCTGCCGTTGGCACAGACACCTTATAGCCGCAAGAAATAATTTAAATATTGGAGGTTATTCAACTATGAAAACTATTGTTAACACAGATAAGGCTCCGGCCGCTATTGGTCCTTACTCGCAAGCTATCAAGGGCAACGGCTTGATGTTCATATCCGGGCAATTACCGGTTAACCCTGCTGATAATACCATTCCGGCTACGGTTGAAGCACAGGCTAAACAATCGCTAGAAAATGTGGTGGCTATTTTAGCCGCCGAAGGCTTAACCACCGAAGCGGTTGTCAAAACAACAGTTTTCCTCAAAAATATGAATGATTTTGCTGCGGTCAACGCTATCTATGCACAGTACTTTACTAACGATTTTCCTGCACGTGCCTGCGTAGAAGTAGCCCGTTTGCCTAAGGATGCACTGGTAGAAGTGGAAGCCATTGCCTTGTACAAATAATAACCGGGAGGAATGATCATGGGCGATTTGATGAGACCTGTTCCCTTGCTTAGTTTAATTGCACGGATTTTTGAAGAGTATGCGGCAGAACGTACCATCTTTGGCTATCCGGCCAGCCATTTTTTTCATAAGCAAAGTGATAAAGCCTTTTCGCTGTTTGGTGAAACCATTGAGACAGCAGTAGGTCCTGCTGCCGGTCCTCATACCCAATTAGCCCAGAATATTGCTGTTTCCTACCTGGCTGGTGCCCGCTTTATTGAGCTTAAAACCGTACAAGAACATGAGCCGCCTGTTGGCAAACCTTGCATAGATGCTGATGATGAAGGCTTCAATACCGAGTGGTCAAGCGAATACACCGTAGAAAAAGCCTATGAAGAATACATAAAAGCCTGGGTGCTGCTTCATGTCATTGAAGAAGTGCTGGGACTTAGCAAAAGTGGCAAACGCTCATTTATTTTCAATATGAGTGCAGGCTACAATCTGGAAGGCATCCAATCGCCGCGTATGGACGCCTATTTGAATAATATGATGGATGCCTCTAATCACCCATATTTTAAACAATGCTTGGCAGACGTGGACGGACTTATTGCTGACGGCAGTTTTCTTAAAGGCTCAGGGTTAGAAGAACGGCTGCCTATGCTCAAAGGCTTAGCTAAGCGCATTTCCGGCTCGGTCTGCCAGTCCATTACCCTGTCCACCATGCACGGCTGCCCGCCAGCTGAAATTGAGAAAATCTGCAGATACATGCTGACTGAAAAGAAAATTGACATGTATGTCAAACTTAATCCGACGCTGCTTACCTATCAGGGTGTGCGTTCTATCCTGGACAGTACCGGTTTTGATTATGTTGAATTATCAGAAGAAGCCTTTGACCATGATTTGCAGTATACAGATGCCATCCCGATGCTGACAAGGCTGAAAAAACTGGCCGATGAGCACGGTCGGTTCCTTGGGGTTAAGCTGACAAATACGCTGGGGTCAGTTAACTTCAAAGGAAAATTGCCTGGTGGCGAAATGTACATGTCAGGCCGGGCATTATTCCCGTTGTCCATTAGCCTGGCTGCCAAAATTTCGGCAGAATTTCAGGGGCAGATGCCGATCTCGTTTTCTGGCGGTATTAATGAGCACAATGTATTAGCCGTATTTGCTACCGGTATCAAGCCTGTTACCATGGCTACTGAAATGCTCAAACCAGGCGGTTATGCCCGGATGGCGGCTATTGCCACCAAGCTGGAAACTGCTCCTGGCTGGGAATGTGACAAGATTGATGTTGGTAAACTTGAGGCGTTGGCTCAAGCAGCTCTGACTGCCGATTACGCGCAGAAAGCGTTCCGTGGCAACGCCAAAGCAAGTATTAAGAGTTCGCTTCCGTTATTTGACTGTGCTGCCGCGCCATGTAAAACTGCTTGCCCGATCAATCAGGACATTCCTGAGTACATTCGGCTTGCCGGGCAAAAACGTTATGCAGAAGCATTGGCACTAATCTATGAGAAAAATGCGTTGCCGGGAATAACCGGAACCATCTGTGATCATGTTTGCCAGCATCATTGTACCCGCCTGGATTATGAAGGCTGTGTACAGATCCGCGAAGTCAAGCGTTTGGCTGTTGAACAAGGCTGGGATGAGTATCGCAAAAATTACATATTACCACAAGTCAAAAACGGCGTAAAAGTAGCTGTAATGGGCGCAGGTCCGGCAGGGCTTGCTAGTGCGTACTTCCTGGCGCGCCAGGGCTTTAGCGTAACAGTATATGAAACCCGCGAAAGCGCCGGTGGTACAGTAAAGTATGTTATTCCTAATTTCCGTATTAGCCGTCAAACCATTGACAGTGATATCAATTTTATTAAAGAACATGGTGTTGACTTTGTCTTCAACTCCAGCCCTGACCTTACACCGGCTGACCTAAAACAACTAGGCTATAAGTATGTAGTTGTAGCAGTAGGTGCCGGGGCTGAAAAACAATTTAACCTTAAAGTAGAAGGCGACAAACAGCCGCAAATCATTCCGGCGCTACAATTCCTGGCGCAGTATAACAAAGATGCAACCGCCCTGAAATTAGGAAAAACTGTTGTGACAATAGGGGCCGGTAATACGGCCATGGATGTTAGCCGCACGGCTCTGCGGGTAAAAGGAGTGGAGACAAGTGTTATTGTCTATCGCCGCTCCATTAATGAAATGCCGGCTGACCGCGCCGAATACAACCTGGCTGCTGCTGATCAAGTTGAGGTTAACTTCCTGGTTAACCCGGAAAAAATAAATGACCAGGGCGACCTTGTCTGCCAGGTTATGCGGCTGGGTATTCCTGATGCTAGCGGACGCCGTCAACCCGAACCTACCGGCCAGTATAAGACCTTTAAAGCCGATACTATCATCATCTCAATTGGTGAAGATATCAATACAGCCTTGCTTGCCAAATTGGGAATTACCACCCAAGGCCAGCAGAACACTAATATGGAAAACGTATACTTAGCTGGTGATGCTCGCCAGGGCGCGTCCTCTATCGTAAGATGTATCGCAGAAGGCCGTAAAGCCGCTGACGCTATCTGCCAAAAAGAAGTAACCGGGTTTGCTGTTCGCGTTGACAAGGCAGGTAGAGCCGAAGGAAAGCAGGTACATGAAATTACTGCCCGGAAATTTGGCCTAACGGCAGCTGCCAGGCTGACTGGTGAAGGTTCGGGTAAAGTCGCTGCAATGACCGGTGACAAAGAAGCCAGCCGCTGTTTGGACTGTAATTATGTTTGCAACAAATGTGTGGAAGTGTGTCCCAATCGCGCTAACCTGGCAGTGCGTGTAGAGAATGGCTTTGTAAACTATAACCAGATTGTCCATCTGGATGCCTTCTGTAATGAATGTGGCAACTGCGCGGGTTTCTGTCCGTGGGAAGGCCGGCCGTTCACCGATAAGGTTACTGTGTTTAGCCGTCGTGATGACTTTGACCATAGTCAAAACAGTGGTTTTCTGGTAGAAGGCGAGCTGGTAACCATTCGTGTTAACGGCGTGGTAACTACCGAGCGCCTGATAAATGGCCAGCTTGAGGCTCAAGGCGATGCCGTCTTTAATCAGATAGTGGAGGTATTTAATTACTTGTACAATAACAGGCCATCGCTATTTGGCCGGGTAGAGGAATAAGGGGGGACAAGTGTGATAGTACTAAAAAATGCTACGGTGGTGGAGTTTCATCCGGCTTCCATTCAAAACGGTGTAGATATTGCAATTGACGGCAGTAAAATAATTGCTGTCGGCTCGAGGATTGCTGCCAAATATCAGGCCGACCGCGTGCTGGATATGCAAGGCAAACTGGTTATGCCAGGCATAGTCTGTAGCCACAACCATTTTTATTCCGGTCTGGCACGGGGGATCACCGCTGCTATTGCTCCCAGTCCTGACTTTATTTCCGTACTAAAAAACCTCTGGTGGCGGCTGGACAGGGCAATTGATGAGGAAATCCTGTATTACAGCGGTATGGTATGCTCGCTGGAAGCTATTCGCTGCGGGACAACCGCTGTTATTGATCATCATGCTTCACCGGCGTTTATCAAAGGCTCGCTCCAAACTCTTAAACTAGCCTTTGAAGAAACCGGCTTGCGGGGTATTACCTGTTATGAAACTACTGACCGCAATGAAGGTCTCAGCGAGGTCGAAGCCGGTGTTCAGGAAAATGTTGACTTTGCCAAAATGTGTGATCGTGGCAAGCAGGCAACAAACGGCGAGCATTTGGTGGAGGCCATGATTGGCGGCCATGCCCCGGTTACCATGCCTGACGCTGCCCTTACCTTGATGGCTGATGCTGTGCGCGAAACTGGTCGTGGTGTGCATGTGCATGTGGCGGAAGACCGTTATGATGTGTCACATAGCCACCATATGTATGGTAAAGATCTCATAGTCAGACTAAACGACTATAATTTGATTAATGACAAGTCACTGTTGGTGCATGGCGTATATTTGTCAGAGCAGGATATCGAAATCATCAATGCCAAGGATGCTTTTCTTGCTCACAATGCTCGTTCCAACATGAATAATAATGTTGGCTACAGCAATAAACTGTCGCAGTACAAAAACCTGGTGCTGGGGACTGATGGCATGGGCAGTGATATGTGGGAAGAAATGAGATTTGCTTATTTCAAACATAAAGATACTGCCGGCCCTATGTGGCCTGACAGCTATCTGAAGTTTTTGTTCAAAGGCAACGAGATTCTAAGCCGCTACTTTGCTGCTGATTTTGGTCGGGTGGCTCCCGGGTACAAAGCTGATTTGACAGTGCTCGATTACCAGGCTCCCACGCCGCTTGTGCCTGGCAACATTGGCGGCCACATTGCCTTTGGTATGGATTCACGTGATGTGACTACTGTTATTATCAACGGCAAAATTGTGCTGGAAAACAGACAGTTTGCGTTTGACGTTCATCCTATCTACGATAAAGCCCGCAAGGCTGCCCAGCGACTGTGGGACAACATGGATAAGCTGTCGTAAAGGCAAATTCCATACAATTCATGAAAATAGAGTAGCAGTGAGCCCAAGATTTCTGGCTCACTGCTTTCTGATATACAAAAGGCTTTATCATTATGAAAATAATTAAGAATAAATAGCAATACTCACAAAAATAGGAAGGGGAAAAAGCAAAGGCAAGCGAATTTGTATCTGGAAATCATATGTCAGTTGTAAGCTGGGTTTGTAACATAAATCAGTAAAGGCATGTGGAACATGAAAAAATCAATTTTACAAGAAATTCAAGAGGCAGTTAGTCAATATGCCAGAATTATCGCGCATGTTATTCGAGTTGATGTGGAAATTGTGGATACTAATTTATTTCGTATTGCCGGTACTGGTATCTATGATAAGTGTGTTAACGAGGACATGTCGCAAGAAGGCTTTGTCTATAAACATGTGTTAACTACCGGGAAATCTCAGTTTATTGAAGAACCGGGGAAACACGAACTGTGCAGTATCTGCCCCAAACAGGAGTGTTGTGCGGAAAAACTGGAGTTATGTACGCCGATTGTCCTGGGAGAAGAGATAATTGGGGTTATCGGTCTGATTTGTTTTGAGGAAGAACAAAAAAAGCTACTACTGCAGGATTTAAACTTTTACCAGTTGTTTTTGGAACAAATAGCCGATTTTATCAGTGTTAAAGCTTATGAACGACAGGAAAGTGAACGCAATCAGCGAATGATGGAGGTGCTGCTGCAGGTTATTGATAATGTAGATAAAGGCGTGCTGGTGCTGGATAGCAATAGTAAAATCATCCAGATTAATGATAGTGCCCGCAAACAACTCCATCTTAGCGATGAGTGCAAGGGTAAACCGATTTCTATGGTGGCCACTAGCGACTCTATGCTGGGAGTGGAGGAATATAAGGTAGTCATTGACAATACTACCTATTTTCTTATGGGCAATGTACTAACCGTATCGTCTGGCCTCGCTGCTTATGACCGGATTTTTATTTTTGATGAGATAAAGAATGTTAAATCCGGCATTTATGATTTAACTAAGGTTGCCATTCCGGTTACTTTAGATAATCTTGTCGGTTGCTCTCCAGTAACCCAGCAACTGAAGGCACGGCTGACGAAAATCGCCGACTCTAACTCCACTGTGCTGATAACCGGCGAAAGTGGTACAGGCAAGGAGGTTGTTGCCAGAGCTATCCATACGGTCGGCAATCGGAGCGACCGTCCGTTTATTGCCATTAACTGCGCGGCCATTCCCGATACTTTGTTGGAAAGTGAATTATTTGGGTATGTAAAAGGAGCTTTTACCGGCGCCGATCCCCGGGGCAAAATCGGTAAGTTTGAATTGGCCAATCGCGGGGTTATCTTTCTGGATGAGATTGGTGATATGCCGCTATACTTACAAGCCAAGCTACTGCGGGTATTGCAGGAACGCAAGCTGGTGCGTATTGGCTCTAACCAGCTGCTTTCTTTGGATGTTCGGGTTATTGCCGCAACTAATAAAGATTTGAAAGAGCTTATCAAGGAAAAAAAGTTCCGGGAAGATTTATATTACCGTCTAAATGTAATCCCACTTGAGATACCGCCGCTGCGCAATCGCACAGAAGATATTAAGCCGTTGGTGGATTCTATGATGGAAAAATACGGCGGGTTGTTTAGTAAAAAAATTCAGGGCATTGATTACGAAACTATGGGGCTGTTGACGCAATATAGTTGGCCAGGCAATATCCGGGAACTTGAAAATACAATTGAGTTTATGATTAATATGGCAGACGAAAATGGTAGGTTGACCAGGGATACCCTGCCACGCAATTTCTTTGAAAGTCAGGCTATTCCCTACCACGAACCGCGGTCAAATGAGTTTAAATCGTTGCGGCACGTGGAGCAGGAACATATCCTACAGGTTCTGCGGCAATTTGAGGATACAACCCAAGGCAAGTTGGCTGCTGCCAGGCAGCTAGGTATTGGTATTGCCACTTTATATCGCAAGTTGCATGAAATAGAAGCAACTCAATAATAGAATGGGGCATCATACATTCTTTCTAGCTTGTTACGTTGTAGGAGATAGGAAGAATGTATTTTTTTACATATTACATATCATTTTGATAAAAACGAGTAGAATCATGTTTGACAAATACCAAGAGAAACCTTGATTTTATAACGGAAAGACTTCGGGAAAGCTGCCTGGCTGTAAAACATTTTTATCAAAACGAAAAAAAATATCACTTTGATAAAGAAAACACGGCTTGTGCCGAGCCTTTAGGCGAAAGCGGAAGTCGATGTTGCCCTTATCCTGCTTTTAAGAAAGAGATACTTTCTGTTAGGGAAAAGAAAACACGGCTTGCGCCGAGCCTTTAGGCGAAAATGGAAGTCGATGTTGCCCTTATTCTGCTTATACTTGCAGAACAAGATAACTATATGGAAGGCAGACCTCGCTAGTTGCATGGCGCATGTAGGTTGGTTTACCCAACCGGCACAAGGCAATTTATGCATAACAGGTAACTTTGGCACAATTTATGCAACAGTATTTATACGATAAAACTGTAACAAGAAGGTAGTTTGTGTGGGCTTGTAACGCTGGGAATGGCTTAAGTATGTCAGGGAGGAAGGATGATCAGATGACAACCATGCTGATAAAAAACGCCAAAGCAATTGTTACACTTGATAAAAAAGACAGAGTACTGACAAATCAGAATATCTTAATTCGCGATAACTCAATTGAGTATTTGGGGCCGGACAGTCCGGCGGCAACAGAAGTAATTGATGCTACAGGAATGTTTGTTTATCCTGGGCTGATTAATACACATCACCATTTATACCAAACCTTTACCCGGAATTTGCCGCAGGTGCAGAATCTGGAACTGTTTCCCTGGCTATGTACTTTATACGAAATATGGCGGGGGTTGAACCCGGAGATTGTATATTATAGTGCGATGGTAGGCATGGGCGAGCTCATGAAATATGGCTGCACCACTTGTTTTGATCATCATTATGTTTTCCCGAAAAAGGGCTCGAAGCAGTTCATTGATCGGCAATTTGCGGCAGCTAGTGAGCTGGGGATCCGTTTTCATGCCTCACGGGGCAGTATGTCCAGAGGCAAGAGCAGCGGTGGCTTGCCGCCTGATGAATTAGTTCAGACGGTTGATGAAATTTTAAAAGACAGCGAACGGTTGATAACTGAGTACCATGATGACAGTTGCTATTCTATGCGGCAGGTAGTGTTGGCGCCTTGTTCGCCGTTTAGTGTAACCAGTGATCTGATGAAGGAAACGGCAATTTTGGCCAGAGCGAAAAAGGTGCGGCTTCATACCCATTTGGCAGAAACCAAGGACGAAGAGGATTATTGCCTGCAAAGGTTTAACCTCAGACCACTTGCTTATATGGAAAGCCTGGATTGGGTGGGGTCTGATGTATGGTATGCTCATGGCATTCACTTTACTGAAGCAGAATTACAACTGTTGGCAGCTACGAAAACCGGTGTGGCTCACTGTCCGGTTTCCAATCAAAAGTTGTCCTCCGGGATCGCCCAAGTTCCCCGGATGCTGGAACTGGGAGTGCCGGTAGGGCTGGCGGTGGATGGCAGTGCCAGTAATGACGGTTCGAATCTTTTAGGAGAAATCCGTACTGCCTTTTTACTGCATCGTTTAAACTCAAGTGCGCAGGCACCTACCGGCTACGACATCTTGAAGCTGGCTACCAGGGGCAGTGCTGCCATTTTAGGGCGCGAGGATATTGGCTGTCTGGAAGTAGGCAAAGCTGCCGACTTATTTATGATAAATACTAATACACTAGAATATGTAGGCGCGCAGTTTGATCCCAAATCGCTGCTGGGTACAGTGGGAGTATTCCGGCCGGTTGCTTATACCATTGTTAATGGAAAAGTGGTAGTAAAAGACGGCAAACTTTGCACCATTGACGAAGAAAAGGTTACGGCCGAGGCCAATGCTCTGGTAAACAAACTGATCGGGGATTGTTCTTGTTAAAGAAGCTTATTGACATGTTAACCAACCATGATTTATCGAGAAAGGAGCGAAACAATGAGTGTAGGCAAAAATATTCCGCGAATTGACGGCTTTGCCAAGGTAACAGGTAAAGCACAATATGTAGATGATATGTATGAAAAAAATATGTTGCATGCCAAGATTTTTCGCAGCACTATTGCTAATGGCTTGGTGAAAAAAATCGATATCAGTAGGGCCAAGGCAATGCCGGGAGTAGAAGCAGTTGTAACTTATGAGGACGTTCCTGAACATGCTTTTCCCACAGCAGGTCACCCGTATAGTAAAGATCCGGCACACCAGGATGTAGCTGATCGCAATCTGTTAACCCGGCGGGTACGGCTGTATGGCGATGAAATTGCTGCTGTTATAGCAGTAGACGAGTTAACGGCAGAAAAAGCGTTGCGCTTAATTGAAGTCGAATATGAAGAATATGCTCCGATTTTAACAGCAGAAGATGCAAGTAAAGAAGACGCTGTCGAGATCCATGCTGGTACAAAAAATATCGTAGGCAGCGACAACTACCAACTCGGGGATGTGGAAGCCGCCTTCAGCCAAGCAGATTATAGTTTCGAAGATTCATTTGCGACCAGTACCGTACAGCATTGTGCAATGGAGAATCATACGGCCTATGCCTATATTGATAATAACGGAAAAATTACTGTTGTAACTTCGACCCAAATTCCGCATATTGCCCGTCGCATTGTCGGTCAGGCGCTGGGAATTCCCTGGGGGCGGGTTCGGATTATCAAGCCGTATGTTGGCGGTGGCTTTGGCAGCAAGCAAGATGCAGTGGTTGAGCCGCTGGTAGCGTTTTTGACAACCGTTGTTAAGGGACGTCCGGTACGTCTACAATTTAGCCGAGAAGAGACCTTTATTGCCAGCCGGGTACGTCATGCCATTATTTTTACCTTGCGTTCGGCAGTTAATAAGGACGGCAGTTTAATCGCCAGAGCAGGCAAAGCCGTGTCCATAAACGGCGGTTATGCTTCACACGGCCATTCTATTGCGGCCAACAGCGGCTCCAAATACAGAGAATTGTATAATCAGCAAGCCATTAAGTATGAAGCCATCACGTATTATACCAATATGCCGTCTGCCGGTGCGATGCGCGGTTACGGCATTCCGCAAGTTACCTTTGCCTTAGAATCCCATATGGAGGACATTGCTAGAGCTATTGGCATAGATCCTATTGAATTTCGTCTCAAGAATATTACCAAACAAGGCTGGGTAGATCCGCTTAGCAAGGTTGTGGTCGGCAGTAATGGTTTGCCGGAATGTATTGCCAAAGGCAAAGAACTGCTGCGCTGGGATGAAAAGAAAAAACAATTAATGAATCAAACAGGATCTAAGCGCCGGGGTATTGGCATGGCTAACTTTGTGTATGCCACCGGCACTCATCCTGTTGGGTTGGAAATCGCCGGTACCCGTATTGTTATGAATGAAGATGGCTCAATACAGGTGCAGGTTGGCGCTACGGAAATTGGCCAGGGCAGTGATACTGTCTTTTGCCAAATGGCTGCTGAAACCATCGGCATTCCTATTGATATGGTAGCGATTGTGGCTGACCAGGATACGGATATTTCACCGGTAGACTCAGGCTCATACGCTTCGCGGCAAACCTATATTACCGGTATGGCTGTGAAAAAAGCGGCTGAGGAAATTAAGAGCAAGACCCTACACTATGCCTGGGGAATGACAGATATTCCGGCAGCAGCCATGGATATTGCCGATGGCTGGCTTATTTACAAGCATAACGGCGAGCGCATTATGCCAATTGCCGAGGTGGCGCTGGACAGTTGGTATAATCCGGTATTTGCTGCACCGATAACGGCTGATGTTACGAATAATGCCAGGGTAAATGCAATGGCCTATGGCTGTACTTTTGTTGAGGTAGAGGTGGATATTCCTACTGGTAAGGTGGAAGTGCTGGAAATTTACAATATTCATGATGCCGGAAAACTTATCAATCCTCAGTTGGCAGCAGGGCAGGTCCATGGCGGTGTGAGCATGGGAATAGGCTATGCTTTATATGAGCAAATGCTTTTTGACAGTAAAACAGGAAAACCTTTAAACAATAATCTGCTGGATTACAAACTGATGACTACCCTGGATACTCCGGATATTGGTGCCGCATTTATTGAGACCTATGAACCAACCGGGCCTTATGGCAACAAGGCCTTAGGCGAACCGCCAGCCATCTCGCCTGCTCCGGCTATTCGCAATGCAATCTTAGATGCAACAGGCGTGAAATGTAATCAGGTACCTATGACGCCGCAGCGGCTTGTAGAAAAGTTTAAGGCAGCAGGACTAATTTAGAAAGGGGGGGCGGGAATGTACGATATTGCAAAATATGAAGAAGCGTATACGGTTGAAGAAGCCATAGCTTTACTGCATGCTAACCCGCAAGCGGTTATTATTTCCGGCGGCAGTGATGTATTAATCAAGCTGCATGAAGGACAGATACCGGCGGCACAGTTGGTAAGCATTCACGGCATACCTGAATTAAAGGGAGTAAAGCTCGAGAGCGATGGTACAGTCGCCATTGGTGCAGGTACCAGCTTTACCCAGATAACGCGAAACCCGATTATTCAGCAGCGTATTCCTGTGTTAGGAGAAGCAGTAGCGAAGGTAGGCGGCCCCCAGGTGCGCAATGTTGGTACCATTGGCGGTAATGTTTGTAATGGCGTGACATCGGCTGACAGTGCGGCAACCTTGTTTGCGTTAAATGCTAAGCTGCGTATTCAAGGGTCTGACAGCGAACGGGTGGTTTCCATTCATGATTTTTACCAAGGGCCGGGAAAGGTGGACTTGGCTCATGCCGAAATATTGACCGCCATCTTAGTTACCAAGGAAGATTATGAAGGCTTTAGCGGCCACTATATAAAATATGCCATGCGCAATGCAATGGATATTGCTACGTTAGGCTGCGCCGTTGTTTGTAAGTTTGCCAACAACCAGGTAGCAGACTTACGTCTGGCATTAGGAGTGGCAGGACCGACGCCTTTACGTTGCCGCAAAACAGAAAAAATGGCTAACGGCAGGGTGGTTGACGAGCAATTGCTGGAGGATATCGGGAAAACCGCTATTACTGAAGTCAATCCCAGGACCTCCTGGCGGGCTACCAAAGAGTTTCGCCTGCAATTAGTGGAAGAGCTAAGTAAACGAGCCTTTATGGATGTGTATCGCAAGGTCGGAGGTGAATTTAAATGATGATACGTAGAATTGCTTTTACAGTCAATGGGCAAGAGCACACACTGGCAGTCGATGTGCGGGAATCTTTACTGGATGTGCTCCGTAATCGCCTGGATCTGACCGGAGTTAAACAAGGCTGTTCGGTCGGGGAATGTGGCGCGTGTACAGTGCTTATTGACGGCGAGCCTTTTGATAGTTGCATATATTTGGCTGTGTGGGCTGATGGTAAGGAGATCCGTACGGTGGAAGGCGAAGCCAAAGAGGGTAAACTTTCAAAAGTACAAGAGGCCTTTCTGGACGAAAATGCCGTGCAATGCGGGTTCTGTACGCCAGGCTTGGTTATGAGCACAACTGCCTTGGTGGAAAGCGGCAATTCTTATACAAAGCAAGAAATAAAAAAGGAACTTTCCGGTCATATGTGTCGTTGTACCGGTTATCACAATATAATAAAAGCTGCAGAAAAAGCCCTGAATGATAATTCAGGTCAAGACCATGACTGCTGTGGAAAATGCCATCAATAAGATGGATTTTCGATAGAATAAACTAGGAGGGATAAAATGAACGAAGGGTTACTTGACAGGCTGTTTAAACTCAATCAGAAACAAACCGATGTCAAGACAGAGATGCTGGCAGGCTTGACCACCTTTGTGGCTTTAGCGTACATCATTTTTGTCAATCCCAACATTTTAGCGGATGCGGGAATCCCCAAAGAAGCGGCTATCGCTGCAACGATCTGGGCGACCGCCCTGGCTACCACCCTTATGGCCGTGTGGGCCAACTTCCCCATTGCCGTAGCACCTGGCATGGGACTCAATGCTTTCTTTGCTTACTATGTGGTAGGCGTGTTGCATCTGTCCTGGCAGGTTGCGCTCGGCGCTGTATTTTTCTCGGGTATTTTGTTTTTAATCTTAACCCTTGGCGGCATTCGCCAAGCCATCATCAAGTCTGTGCCAATGAATTTAAAATGCGCGATCGGTGTAGGTATTGGTCTATTCATTGCTTTCATTGGCCTGAAAAATGCCGGAATTATTATTGCTGATAAGGCAACGTTTGTAAGTGTCGGACATTTGATAACCCCGGAACCTCTGCTGGCCTGTTTTGGTTTACTTTTCACCGCTGCGTTAATGGCCAGAAATGTCAAAGGTGCAATACTTATCGGGATCATTGCTACCACAATTTTAGGCATGATTTTCGGTGTGGTGCCTGCTCCTAAAAGCATTAACGACATTGTGAGTTTTAACATTCCCAGTGTAATGCCTACTCTTATGCAACTGGATATTATGGGAGCCTGGCAGTTTGGTATCTTCTCTATTATTTTTACTTTTACCATTGTAGAATTGTTTGACAACATGGGGACACTCATTGGCCTTACGCGCAAGGCCAAATTGATGAATGACAAGGGAGAAATTGAAAATCTGGACAAAGCCCTGACTACTGACGCGGTAGGTACACTCGCCAGCGCTGTTTTGGGCACTTCGACGGTAACCTCCTATATAGAAAGCGCAGCCGGTATTGCTGAAGGTGGTAAAACCGGTTTGACAGCGCTGACAGTTGCCGTATTGTTTCTTGTTTCACTGTTGTTTGCGCCACTTATCGGTCTGGTGCCAGGGTTTGCCACTGCACCTGCCCTGATTTTAGTTGGTGCACTAATGATGGCCGAAATAGTTCATGTCAGCTTTGCCGATTTTACCGATGGGTTCCCGGCGTTTATGACAATTATTATGATGCCGTTAACTTTTAGCATTGCCAACGGTTTTGCTTTTGGTTTTATCAGCTATACCTTTGTTAAGGTTTTGTCAGGCAGAGCTAAAGAAGTCAGTGTCATTATGTGGCTGGTGAGCTTGGCCTTTCTTGCGAACTTCTATATGCGGCTGCATTAATGTTTGTATTATGGTAGTAACCGAAAGCGGAGGTGTAGCGTGAAACGGGTACAGGAATTGGTAGATACGGCGTTAGGACATTTTGCTGCCGACTTAGTGCTGAAAAATGCCGAGGTATTTAATGTATTTACCGGACAGTTTAGCAAAGGAGATGTGGCCATTGTCAATGGCTATATAGCCGGAGTGGGGCGGTATAGTGGGCGTAAGGAAATTGATGTAACAGGCAAATATATAACGCCAGGCTTTATTGACGGCCATGTTCATATCGAAAGTGCTATGGTAAGTCCTGCGCAATTTGCTTGTGCGGTAGTGCCAAATGGCACGACAACAGTTATTGCCGATCCCCACGAGATTGCCAATGTGGCTGGGCTTGAAGGGATTCGCTATATGTTGAATGCAACTGAGCAGCTTGCATTAAACGTGTATATCATGTTACCTTCCTGTGTACCGGCTACCCCTTTGGAACATTCGGGTGCTACGCTGACGGCCGAGGATTTAGCCGAGTTTATTGGGCATCCCCGGGTACTTGGGTTGGGAGAAATGATGGATTATCCCGGAGTAATCCATAAATCGGAAGTTGTATTTGACAAAATACGTTTGGCCAGGGGCAAGCTGGTTGACGGCCATGCCCCCGGTCTAACCGGAAAGGAGTTAACAGGGTATATTGCTGCCGGGATCCGTTCAGACCATGAATGTGTTACACCGGAAGAAGCGACAGAGCGCCTGGAACAAGGTATGTATGTCATGCTCAGGGAAGGTTCGGCGGCTCACAATCTGATTAAGCTGTTGCCGGCAGTAAATCAGTACACGGTTAGACGCTGTCTGTTTGCTACCGATGACCGTCATCCGGAGGACTTGATTGAACAAGGCCATATTAATTATATGGTTAAGCTGGCAGTATCTGCAGGCACCGATATGGCCTGGGTACTACAAATGGCTACCATCAATGCGGCCAGTTACTTTCGATTGGATGAGTTGGGAGCGGTTGCGCCCGGGTACCGGGCTGATCTGCTGGTATTTGACAATCTGGAAGACTGGCGCCCAACAATGGTTTTTAAAGATGGGCAGCTAGCAGCGGAAAATGGAAAATCGCTATTCATGAATTTCTTTGTTGATGATAAATGGGTTCGTAATACTTTATACCTAGGAGAACTCGACCGGGAGAAGCTACGGCTACCAGCCTGTTCTCCCAGAGCCAGGGTGATTGGTTTAGTGCCACACCAACTGGTAACAGCTGCTTTAGAACTACCAATACCTGTTAAGCAAGGAGAATTTGTTCCTGATAGTAACCAGGATACTCTGAAATTAGTGGTGTGGGAACGGCACAAAGGCACCGGTAAAGTAGGTGTGGGCTTATTACAGGGCTTAGGCCTAAAGCGAGGGGCTATAGCATCGACCATTGCTCATGATTCTCACAATCTGGTGGTGGTGGGAACCAATGATGAAGATATAATGCTGGCCGTAATGGAAATTGAACATATTCAGGGTGGGCTGGCAATAATAGCCGAAGGGGAAGTGCTTGGTACACTGCCTTTGCCGCTGGCCGGGCTAATGACCGATCAAGATATTGGTGAAGTACAGCAAAGACTGGCAGTGCTTCAGCAAATCGCCCGTAATCTTGGAGTAAAGCAGGAGTATGATCCGTTTATGACGTTGGCATTTTTAAGCCTGCCGGTCATACCGGCCTTAAAATTAACTGATGAAGGTTTGGTAGATGTCACAACTTTTCAACTAGTTTCTGTATCTGTTTGAAATGGGACTCTCTTCAGGTGAGTGCCAATTGTTTGCATATAGCGGAAGTTGCTTAATAATTGATACTTAGCTGCTAAGGGGGCGCTTTTATGGGGCTTGTTTTGCGAGGAGGAATGATTGTCACAGCAACTGCCTGTTATCAGGCCGATATTCGGATTCAGGGTGAATTTATTGCTGATATCGGCAGTCTAGCGGTACAGGCGGATGATATTGTGTTGCCGGCAGAGGGGTGTTATATATTTCCCGGTGGTATTGATGCTCACACCCATTTTGAGTTGCCGGTAGGTGACATAGCCACTGCTGATGATTTTGCATCAGGCAGCAGGGCTGCTATTCTGGGCGGTACCACAACAGTTATCGATTATGCAACTCAGTTTAAGGGGGAAACCTTGCGCCAGGGCTTGGCCAACTGGCAGCAGCGGGCAAGGGGAAACTGTTTTGCAGACTATGGCTTCCATATGGCCATTACAAATTGGAATGAGCATGTTTCCCGGGAAATACCCTGGCTTAGCCAGGAGGCCGGTGTAACCTCGGTAAAGCTGTATATGGCATATAAACATATAATGCAGGTAGATGACAGTGTTTTGTTTCAAGTACTGGAACGCTGCCGTGACAATGGAATTCTCACCTGTGTTCACTGTGAAAATGGGGATATTGTCGATAATATGGTCAGGCAGTTTCGCCAGCAGGGCAAAACTGCTCCTGCCTATCACCCCTTATCCCGGCCGCCGTGCGTGGAACAGGAAGCGGTTAACCGCCTGGTGATGCTGGCTGAAATGACTAATGCTCCGGCAATGGTCGTTCACTTAAGCTGCCGGGAGGCTCTGGAGACGGTAGCTCAGGCCAAGGCTAGAGGCATCCGGGTGTTTGCCGAGACCTGTCCGCAGTACTTAGTACTGGATGACTGTGTGTATAAGGATACTACCTTTAATAGCGCAAAATATGTTATGTCACCGCCACTGCGGCCCAAGGAAAATCAAGACTATTTATGGGAGGGGTTGAAAACCGGTATTTTGGATACGGTTGCTACCGACCATTGCTCCTTTAACTTTTATGGTCAGAAGGAGCTAGGAAGAGAGGATTTTAGCAAGATACCCAATGGGGCTCCCGGTGTGGAGAACAGGCTGGGGTTGCTATACACCTATGGTGTCAAGGCTGGGAAAATCAGCTTAACCCAGTTTGTTGACAAAGTAGCCACTCAGCCGGCAAAACTTTTCGGGCTTTTTCCCAAAAAGGGTACAATTGCACCTGGCAGCGATGCCGATCTGGTGATTTGGGACGAGCACCATCCGGTTACTATTAGCGCTGCCACTCAGGCTCACAATGTGGATTACAGTCCCTATGAAGGCATGAGACAGCAGGGACAGGCCATTCATGTTTTGCTTAGAGGACAGCAAGTAGTAAAAAACGGTAAGATATGTTTGGCGGCTCCTCAAGGTCAGTATATCTTTCGTAAGCCCTTTCACTAAGGAAGGGTGTAGAGGGAGAACAAACAGTACATGTATAGAAATGAAAGAGTCAGGCGGCCTGTCTAAGTGCCACCTGACTTTACTCTTATTTGCACATTGATTCCTATATAGGATCCTATAAAGACTTACCAGCCTATTTTTAGAAGAAAATCTTTATGGGATTGTATATAGTGCAAGTTACAATTTGGCGGTGTTTAATTCAAGAGGGAAAACCAAAATTAATTTCTATTTTGTGGTCAATCGTAACATCGTTGAGCGTACTTAAGGCAGCTGCTTCTTCCGATTTTAGTTGTAGCATGGCCTGCTCCACCATAGTTAAATGTTTCTCCATCAATTTACGGGCTGACTGAGGTTTCTTTTTGATAATCGCTTGAAAAATAGCGCAGTGCGATTCATGCAGGAGCTTGGGCATATCTTTCTGCAAAAATAACTTTTGTCGCGAAAATTGAAGAGTACTGGTCATAAGATCGGAAACAGCACTCATCAGCTTAATTAGTATAGGATTATGGGCAGCTTCCAGTATTGCGAAATGAAACTCAGCATCGGCTGCAACGCCAATTTCTCCGGAATTTACTTCGTCCACCATACGTTGTAAAGCTTGCTGCATTTTTGCTATGTCTGCTTCCGTAGCGCGTTTGGCAGCTAAAGCGGCAATTTCCAATTCTAAAATTTTGCGTACTTCCAATAACTTCATAACATCGTCAACGTCAACCTGCAATAAGAAAGATAATGGTTCTAGCATGCCTTCAAACGATACTTGACGAACGAAGCTTCCTTCACCTGGGTGAATTGTAATAACTCCCATGATTTCTAAGGCACTAAATGCTTCCCGTACAGAAGCCCTGCTTACATTTAGTTTTTCCGAAAGTTCCCGTTCGGACAGCAGTTTGTCGCCTGGTTGCAATTTCCCATCAACAATTAGTTTTTTTATTTGTTCAATTACTTCTTCATAGATTTTTTTTGTTTTTACTGGTTTAAACATCTGATCCTCCGTTATTAAATATATGGCGGGCTGCATAGGTTGCTGCCCGCCATATATTATGTTGGTAACTAGAAATAGTTTACCGTACTTACAAATATTATATTTTAATCATACACTATTTTTTTTCAAGAGTCTATCTACTGTTGCTTATTCTGCTTCGGATGGTAGACGATTTTACGGAATCATCCAAGTCAGGGAATAAGCCTGCATATAAGTCATGATACCAACAATAACAGCCAAGATCAGAGAATGTTTTACTGTAAACCTAAACAGATCTCCTTCTTTACCAACTAGGCCGGAAGCTGCAGTTGCTACCGCAATACTTTGTGGTGAAATCATTTTTCCGCAAACGCCACCTGACGAGTTTGCGGCTACTGTTAAAATAGGATCAACACCAACCTGTGATCCGGTAACTGCCTGTAAATTTCCAAACAGAGCATTGGCGGAGGTGTCGGAGCCTGTTAAAAATACACCCAGCCATCCTAAGAATGGTGAAAAGAAGGGGAATAAAAAGCCTGTGCCTGATAGAAATAACCCGAGCGTAGAACTCATTCCCGAGTAATTCATTATATAAGCTAAGCCAAGGACGCAGGGGATTGTAATTAAAGGTTTTAGTAATTGTTTTACTGTTTTTGTAAAAATAGAGATGAACCTTGCGGGTCCTACACCTAAAACAGCGGCTGTAAATATACTTGCAATAAATAAGGAAGTACCGGCGGCGCTCAACCAGTTTATTTTATACAGTGCAGCCATTGCGGTAGGCGCTTTTGCAATTGGCGCTACTTGAACGATGAGTTTGTCCAAACCGGGCACTAGAACTTTCAGGGTAACCGAGTCTAAAACAGCAACTACTGGCTTTAAGCCCCATAATATAACCATTACAGTCAAAATGATGAAGGGCGACCAAGCTTTGAATACTTTGCCGAAAGTTAAGTTGCTCTTGTTGGTAACAATAGTAGGCGCTGGTTCGTTCGCAAAGCGCCATACTTTGGCTGGCTTCCAGAATTTTAGAAATACTGTTAGCGCAATGATGCAGGCAAGTGAAGATAAAATATCAGGAAGCTCTGGTCCGATATAGTTTGAAGAAAACCACTGTACACCGGCAAAGGAAATGCCGGCAACTAAACAAGCCGGTAAAACTTCCTTGGTAGCCTTCCAACCGGACATGAGCATGACTAACCAGATCGGAATTATGACAGAGAGAAATGGCAGTTGTCTGCCGACCATGGCGCTGATTTTCATCGTATCTATACCGGTAACTTGGCCGGCAACGATAATTGGAATCCCGATGCCACCAAACGCAACCGGAGCAGTATTAGCAATTAAACATAAGCCGGCGGCATAGAGTGGGCTAAAACCAAGTCCTACCAACATACCTGCCGAGATAGCAACAGGAGTACCAAAACCGGCCGCTCCTTCCAAAAAGGCACCAAAACCGAAAGCAATTAACAGAGCTTGTAAACGACGGTCATCGGTAATTGTAGCAATAGAATCTTTTACGATTTCAAATTGCCCTGTCTCAACCGTCATATTATATATAAAGATGGCAGTAAGAACAATCCAAAATATCGGGAATATCCCGTAAAATGCACCCATTCCTGTTGCTGTGATGGCAAGAGTTGCAGGCATTTTGTATATAAAAACAGCGACTAAGACCGCAGAAGTAACTGCGATAGCACCAGCAATTTGCCCGGCAGTACGGCGAATAGCAAGAAGATAAAATATTACGATAATGGGAACTGCTGCGAAGAGGGATGAAAGTGCCAAATTATTCATAGGATCATAAACTTGAGTCCACGACATCATATACAC
>JAEZVB010000139.1 GCA_023443285.1 Bacillota bacterium | reverse complement strand
CTTCAACAGTGGAGCAAAGGGTCGGGTTAATAGTATTACGCATCCAAGCGGCCATAGCGCCATCAACTTCAAGGTCGCCAGTAGTCACTGGATCACCTTGTCTGTTGTAACCAACGATAACATGCTTAAAGCGTTCCCGCATATCAGCGAGGTCTTTGGCAACAGCCAAAATAGCCATCAATTCGGAACCAACGGCAATACCAAATTTGGAATGCATCATGAAACCATCTTTTTTGCCGCCAAGACCCATGATGATGTTGCGCAGGCCTTGCGCAGCGAAGTCAAGAACCCAGCCCATTTCAATGTTCTTCGGATCGATGTCAAGTCTTTTCAGGCCTCTTTTAGCCAGCTCAGCATCGGTATAGTTAGCTTCATGTTGCATTCTTGCATTCATTGCAACCATTGCCAGGTTATGAGCATTCATAATATCATTGATGTCGCCAGTTAAACCAAGTGAAAACTCAGTCATTGGAATTAATAGAGCGTTACCGCCGCCAGCAGCAGTACCTTTAACGTTCATAGTCGGGCCACCGGAAGGCTGCCGCAGAGCACCGCCAACATTCATGCCACGTTTGCCGAGACCTTCCATGATACCGATGGAAGTAGTTGATTTACCTTCGCCAAGCGGAGTAGGAGTAATGGCGGTTACCTCGATGTATTTGCCGTCTGGTTTATCTTTCAGACGATCAATTACCTTTAAAAAGTCAACTTTCGGAGTTTTACCATAAGGAATGATTTCGTCTTTTTGCAGGCCCATCATTTCTTGATACTGCTCGCAAGAAGGAATATTCCCCTCTGCTGCTTCGGCAATTTGCCAGTCTTTCAATACTGTAGGATCCCAAGCCATAAATCTAAATCCCCCTTTTTTTTATTTGCTTCAAGACTTTGCATTATTGCTTGTCTTGTGTAACAACACGCTGATAAATCTCTTCCATACTCGCTTTGAAGGCTCCGGTAAGTATGTCGGCCTCGTTTCCGAGGGCAACATCAAGCAGTTCATCATCAAAACGTATGACACCTAACAGTTCTTCAGCCGTAAATTGTGCCTTGATGAATGCTTCTTCTTTTGGAGCGTGTATTTTGTTCGCAATTACTTTGGTAACTTCAATACCCAAATCTTTTGCTAACTGCATTACTACTCGTGCTGTCTGAACACTGGTCTTACTGGGTTCAGTAACCACAATCATAAGATCCATTCCCTTAGACGTGCCACGAGTTAAATGTTCAATGCCTGCTCCCATGTCAAGGATGACTACGTCATCTTTATCGAGAATCAGGGAATCAACCACCGAAAACAAAAACGCATTTTCACGACAGTAACATGCCGAACCACCTGGTTTAATAGCGCCCATTCGCAAGAAGCGGATGTTACCCACGCTAATGGAATACTCGTCTAATATGTCATCGACATCAGGATTAAGACTGTAGAGTAAGCCACCACCGGCACTCTTCTCTTTAATCACATCTTCCATATCAATGAGCGGAATTACTTTAGCCAAGATATCATCAGGGATTCCCAGGGCAAGACCTAAGCTTGCATCCGGATCAGCATCTACTGCATATACACGACGACCCTCACGAGCAAATAATTTAGCCAAACTGGCAGAGACAGACGTTTTACCGACGCCGCCTTTGCCGGAGACCGCGATTTTCAAAATCCTCACCTCCTTAAATAGACGTATGAAAATTATGTATTGTGTAATATATATACAATACTCTGTAAAATCAGAACGGACAACCTGGTAATTCTACCCTAATGTCCGGCTTGTTTTATTAAGCAGGCTGCTTCCGGCAGCTGCTGCCACCACCAAGTCCTCAGTAGGCAAATAATACTGAGCTGAGGCATCAAATAGAGCTGTGGCATTAGCAGGAAACTCTTCGTCCCCTTCCCAAATGACATAAGTCACCGGGAGTCTGGGGAGAATATCCAAAGTAATTGCAGCATCACCAAACTTAGTGGCACGACCACCTATTTTTTCGCCTGATCTGATCAACCGGCTTGCATCTTTACCAAAGAATGCTTTAAAGGCACCAAGAACCCGCCCATCAAAAGGCTGAAGATAAATCATACCGCCAGGTATTTCTTTAAAAGAAATCCATTGTCCAGCTAAAGGCTGTCCAGTTGCTGTAATTAAATAATGCAGCAATACAACCTTGACAGTTACAGGGACTTCATCCTGGCGATCAGTAAAGTTTACCTCACCCTCCGGATAACTGACAGTATATTCTTCGTTTATGTATTTGATCACAAATACATTCTTGACCTCATCAAAAGTGGCTCCAGAATTCACAGCCATTTCTGCCGGTTTTTTAGCTGCTAAGCCAACACATGCTTTGTCATATGCCAGTTTATAGCCCTGCTGCAGACGTTGTTCATTCATGTTATCCGCTTGCATAAATGTGCCTCCTAGTGCAATAAAGGAATTAATTTTAAATACGTTAAACCCGCAAAGCGCGTTTATACCAAGCCGTTTTGCATTTCACAGGCTTGAATAGTCTGTTTACAAAGTACAACTGTTGTAACAGATCCAACGCCACCAGGAACCGGAGTAATTTTAGCAACAATTGGTTCAACTTCTGCGTAGTCAACATCGCCACAGTATTTCCCAGGATTATCCGGATCTTCATTAATACCTACGTCGATAATAACCTGACCTGGCTTAACAAAGTTGGCTTTAACCATTTTTGCCCGGCCTACTGCTGCAATAAGCACGTCTGCATCAGCGCACACACCTGGCAAATCATCTGTCCGCGAATGGCAGATGGTTACAGTAGCATGTTCCCGTAAAAGCAACATAGCAACTGGTTTACCAACAACTTGGGAGCGTCCTAGTACAACAGCTTTTTTGCCTTTTAACGGAATATTGTAAAATTTTAAAATATCCATGCAGGCAGTTGGAGTACATGGCGGGAAACCGGTAGGATCATCAGTATACACTTTAGCTGCACTGCCAATGGTCATGCAGTCTACGTCCTTTTCTACCGGGATAAGATTACGGATTTTCTTTTCATCCAATTGTTTCGGCAATGGGGCAAACATCAAGATACCATTAATCTCTTTGTTGGCACCAACACTAATTACAGCTTTCTCAAAAGCAGCTTGATCAATATCGACTGGATACTCAAAGACTTGGTATTCCATGCCAATGGATTCACAGGTCTTTTTGGCACCGCCTTCATAAAAAAGATCATCAGGACGGGCACCAACCCGAATAATTCCTAATTTGGGAGTAATTCCTTTGGCTTTGATAGCGGTTACCTTTTCGGATAATTCCACTTTCATGGCATCGGCTACCGCTTTACCGGCTAATCTTTCGGCCATTGTCCAAATTCCTCCTATTTCTTTATTTTACTAATAACAAGTTCCAGGGTAGCATCAGCAATTTTGGAACCATCAGCTAATAATTGTTCCATTTCCGCCCGATTTTTGCTGACATATTCCTGGTCTTTAATTGTATTAAGATTAATTACTACATTTAGCATACCACTAATGAGTGCCGACTTGAGAAATACTACACCACAGCCCACATCAGAGATTGCCAAATTGGTGCCGATCTGTCCCATGCGTTCATGAATCTTAATACCTGCATAACAGGTGCGCATGATCTTCATAGGTCCTTCGCAGGCGTCTTTAGAGCATTTTTCCATTACTTGTTCTTTATAGGCAATCTGCTCCGGAGTATCTTTGGGCAAACCATATGCTTTGGAGAGAGGTTCAAAAACTTCGGCATCTTCGTCCACGAGTCTTTTTAACTCGGCAATGATTTGATCTCCCTTAGCAATAAGTTCTTTGACTTCCCCTTCTACTTCAGCATACTTCTTTTTGCCAACAGTTAGATTGCCAACCATGTTGGAAAGCGCCATTCCAACAGCGCCACCAAGAGCAGCCGCACCGCCGCCGCCTGGTACCGGCGCTTTGGATGACAGCACTTCCAGAAAATCGGAGCAAGACTTATCAAGCATACTCATACTCTTTTTTCCTCCCGTTTCTTGTTGAATTTAACAGCATACAAGCTGCCGTTATTACTACATACACAGCTGCAAATAAAATTAGTTTGTTATTTCACATACATTCCATTGGAAAAAATTCGCTTTATTTTCTGAAATTCCTGCTAGTTTTTCATTATTCAAAAAAAATATTATTGTCAACTTTTGTCGAAGGATAATTCAAATAAAAATATGCCTCTTCACCAAAGTAAAGAGGCATACAAATATTACACATTATTTAATTTTTGCCATATATCAGTGCAATAACTGTAAACAAAAACAACAAAATTCCGACAAGACCATTGCGCATAAAGTATCGTTGAGTAACTTTACTTAAGTTGTTAGCACTGACGATGCTATGTTGGTATACAAGCACTGCGCCTGCTAATACTACGCCACCATAATAGATGAAATGTAGTTGCAAAAGCCAACCAACAACTGCAAAACAACAGATACTAATCATATGCATGATTTTTGTCAACCGCAATGCCCCTCTAACACCAAACCGTACTGGCATGGAGTGTAAGCCGTTAGCTTTATCAAAAGCTACATCCTGGCAGGCATAGATAACATCAAAACCAGCAATCCACACACCTACCGCCAAGCCCAAAAACAAAACCGCGACTGATATTTCTCCGGTAACACCTACCCATGCACCAACTGGCGCAACAGCCAAAGCTATACCCAAGACTAAATGGCACGTCCAGGAAATACGTTTCATATAAGGATACACAACCAGTGGAATCAATGCAAGCGGCCATAGTTTGAGACAAAGCGGTTGCAACTGGGCGGCAGCCAACAAAAATAGCGCCAAACAGACGATAATGAGGATAACGGCTTCCCGCGGCTTAACCGCACCTGTAACCATTGGCCTTTTGGTAAAACGCGGGTGTAGTTTATCATACTTCAGATCAATATAATTATTTAGTGCTAACGCAGCACTGCGGGCTCCAATCATCGCTAAGGTAATCCATAAAAGGTCATGACCGCTAGGAACAGCTCCGGCGGCCAAAAAAGCCCCCATATATGCAAACGGCAGAGCAAAAACCGAATGGGACAAAGCAATATTCTCAAGATGGGCTTTTAGTTTACTCAAGACCCAAATCCTTCCACTTAGCGTCTACCATTTTTTTAACATCTGCCGACATGACGATTTCGTCAGGCCATTCACGGGTTTGGCCTTCCTGCGGCCAGGTTTTGGTCGCATCAATACCCACTTTTGTCCCCCAGTTAGGCATTGGCGAGGAATGGTCAAGAACATCTAGCGGTCCATCTACCATGACAATGTCACGTTTGGCATCAATATTATTAAATACCCGCCACCAAACTTCATTCATATCCTGCACGTTAACATGATCGTCAACAACAATAATCATCTTGGTAAACATCATTTGTCCCATACCCCAGATGGCATGCATTACCTTTTTGGCCTGTTGGGGATAGCTTTTTTTTATGGCTACAACCGCACAATTATGAAAAACGCCTTCCAGCGGCAAATTCATGTCGACAATTTCAGGCAATTGCATTTGTAACAATGGCAAAAAAATACGTTCGGTTGCTTTTGCCAAGAAACAATCCTCCATGGGAGGTTTGCCCACAATCGTTGCCGGATAAATAGGATTTTTGCGATGAGTTATGCAGGTAATATGAAAAACAGGGTAGTTATCTGCCAATGAATAGTAGCCGGTATGGTCGCCAAATGGCCCCTCCACCCTAAGTTCATCCATATCCACATAGCCTTCCAGAACAATCTCCGCACCAGCAGGTACCTCAACATCCACGGTTTCACACTTAACCATTTCGACTGCCTTTTTACGCAAGAAACCGGCAAACACCATTTCATCAATATCGCGCGGCAAGGGTGCAGTAGCCGCGTACGTAATCGCGGGATCTCCACCAATGGCAACAGCCACTTCAATTTTATCTTTACCTAATTCTCGGTGTGCCCGATAATTCTCAGCACCATTTTTATGGATATGCCAATGCATACCTGTTGTCTGCTGATCAAATACCTGAAGTCTATACATGCCGACATTTCGCTTACCATTCAGCGGATTCTTGGTAAATACCAATGGCAATGTAATAAAACGCCCAGCATCTCCAGGCCAACACTTCAAAATCGGGAACTTATCCAATGAGGGCTTGTCCTTAATAATAACTTCTTTGCATGGTGCATTTTTCACATACTTAGGAAAATTAATCGCACGTTTGGCCGACGGAATAATCTTAACCAGATCAAGCTTATTCTGAAGCGATATATAAGGCAATTTTAAGATTTGCCGTATTTCCTGGGCAATATCATCAACCTTTTCCACACCAAAGGCCAATGCCATGCGTTCCATGCTGCCAAAGGCATTCATGAGTACAGGCATGTCATAGCCAATCACATTTTCGAATAACAAGGCAACATTTTTGTCTCCTTGCATTTTTGAAACACGGTCGGTAATTTCAGTTATTTCTAGTTCGCAGCTAACTGGCTGAGTAATCCGTTTCAGCCAGCCCCGCGACTCCAGCGCATTAATAAATTCCCGCAGATCATTGTAAGCCAAAATAATACTCCTTTCACGCTAGAAGCAGTATATCTATTTACGCAATATATATTTTACAATTAAAATACTAATCTCATATAACAAAATCATTGGCACAGCCACCATGGTTTGCGAAAAAACATCTGGAGTCGGTGAGATAACAGCGCCAATAACAAAGGATAAAAACACTACCATTTTGCGTTTGGCCGTCAAGAAGGCCGAGCCAATAATCCCTAGTCTAGCCATAACAAATATTAATAATGGCAATTCGAAGATAAAACCAAAGGGTACTAAAAATGAGATAACAAAGGAAAGATATTGCCCAATAGAAAACATAGGTTGCAGGTTTTCCGTAGCAAACCCCATAAAGAATTTAATCCCGGCTGGTAGAACCAAGTAGTAAGAAAAAATCAATCCAACAAAGAAAAGAAAGATTGATGCAGGTACTAAGAATATACCGGCCTTGCGTTCATTGTTAGTCATAGCCGGTACGATAAAGGCCCACAGTTGATACATAACTATCGGCAATGCCAGCAGAAATCCAGCAAAAAAAGAAACCTTCAGATAGGTAAAGAATGCCTCTGACGGATTCATATAATAGAGTTTTCCTGCCGGCGCTGTTATAAATCCAGAAATTTCGGCAGCATAAAAATAGCAACCTGCACTGCCTACGATAATAGCGGCAATCATCACTATCAGGCGACGACGCAGTTCTTCCAGATGGTCTATTAAAGACATTACGCGTACCGATTGCGACTCCTCGGCAGTTTCTTCTCTAACCGGTTCATCCGTAGGAGCAGCCTCTTCGCGTATCACCTTATCACTATAGATTACACCTGTCGTTTCTGCAGGTTCTGATATAGTTGACTTATTGTTTTCATTATGTTCAGCCATCAATCACCCTCACTTTTTTTCCTCAGGGTGTTTGATGTCACTTTCTGCCTTAGCTTCGACTTTTAAAGGTTCCTCTTTGGGATTCATAACTTCATTGCTCGCCCGCCGGAACTCCTGAATGCCTTTGCCGATAGCCTTGCCAACTTCCGGCAGTTTACCCGGCCCGAACACAACAAGTGCGATAACTAGTATTAAAACCAATTCCGGCATACTAAAGCTAAACATACTACCATCTCCTTTTTCCATGTACATGCTTATTCTATTATACCTGTACGTCCAAAAAAAAACAATGCAACAACACGGTGACAAAAAACGGCTCCCCCTGAATGTTCTGCAAGATACATTCCCCTAGGAAAGCCGTTATTTATACTACCCCTATATATAAAGAATTTTATTGATGCTAGAATTCACGCATTCCTACGAAATCCGCTACTGCCAATAGTGCTTGGCGCACAGGCTCATTAAGTGTTGTCGGCAGACTATTACGACCATGCTGGAGATAACTGTCCACTTGCCGATAGCTGTACTCTACAGCATCTGTATCATGAAGAATCTCAAGCCCACGGCGAACATCGTCATCGGTCATATTCTGGTTCACCACTATATTCCTAAGTTCGTCACGGTGGGCACTTGCTTTTAAGGCATAAATCGTGGGTAAAGTAATGATTCCCTGGCGCAAATCATTGCCCACCGGCTTTCCCAATTGTTCAGCCGAAGAGGTAATGTCCAAGATATCATCGGTAATTTGGAATGCCATACCAATTGCATAACCAAACTCCCGTACCTGCCCAACGTCTCTCTCATCCAACCCCCCTGACAACGCACCCAGTTCACAACTAGCAGCAATAAAGTCAGCCGTCTTTTGGGCTACACGCAGACGGTAATCAGCCTCATCCTGGTTGGGATTGAAAGCTTGTTGGAGCTGAACTATTTCGCCTTCGCACATGCTTGATATGATATCAGTCAAAATTTTCAGCATGTTTGGTTTAGCCACTGAGGCTATGGACGAAAATGCTCTAGCCCATAAATAGTCTCCTGTCAATACCGAGCTATGGTTGCCCCACCGCGAGTTGGCAGTTGGCCGCCCACGCCGGATAGAGGCATTGTCAATTACATCATCATGCACTAAGGTTGCCATATGAATAAGTTCAAGCGCTACGGCCATGGGAAGCAATTCATTTGGATCAGGGTTGCCGCCCCTGGCACATAGCAGATATAAAGCGGGCCGTAAGCGCTTACCGCCCGCTTGCACCAGATGCCCACCAATATCGTTGACCAAATCTACCGGCGATTGTATTGTAGAATACAGTGCTTTTTCAACAGCCACAAGATCAGCTTGGACTATATCAAATATATTATTGGGGAATTTACTCACTATTCTATCACCTACAAGACAAAATCTGTTTCTATAATACACCATTTTACCGGTAATAGTCTACAATATAAGT
>JAEZVB010000123.1 GCA_023443285.1 Bacillota bacterium | reverse complement strand
ATGAAGCCATTTGTTGGCTCTTAAAATCAATTGAAATTGTTTTTGGTTTTATATGTCGCAAGCGACATATAACCGCACATCTGGCTTTTATGATGCATTACTTACATTGTTCAGTTTTCAGGGAACGTTTTGTTTTGCTACTCGCATTGCAGCGACAGCTTTTATATAGTACCATGTTTATTGCATCTTGTCAACATAACATTTTCTACTAACTATCGATGCACTTTGGAATATTTTGTCGCATCTAATAGCGGCTTATTTATATTATCATATCCATTAATTAAATGTCAACACACTATTTGCATGTTAATATAAGGAAAATAATGCGCCCCCGGGATTATTCATAGAATACCCGTAGGGCGCATCCCTTGTTTGTTTTTTGTTTACCTTGTTCCGATAACCTCGCCATCACTTATGGCTGCCTGGGCAGCTGCCAGCCTAGCTAGCGGCACGCGATATGGCGAACAACTAACAAAATTCAACCCGATATCATGGCAGAATTTTACCGAACTAGGTTCGCCACCATGTTCACCACAAATACCAATCTCCAAATCCGGTTTAACCTGCCGCCCACCTTCTACGGCTAGACGCATAAGTTTGCCAACCCCTTTTTGGTCAATGGCTATAAAGGGGTTTTCTTTTAAAATTTTGCGTTCAAGGTAATGCGGCAAGAACTTTCCTTCCGCATCATCCCGGCTAAAGCCAAGCGTAGTTTGCGTCAAGTCATTGGTGCCAAAGCTAAAGAAATCGCAGTACTCAGCCAATTCCTCAGCCAAAAGGGCAGCCCTCGGCATTTCAATCATGGTACCAATAGAGTAATGGAATGTTACATTAGCGGCTTTCATAGTATTAGCGGCAATCGCTTCAATCCGCTCTCTAAAGAACTTCATCTCGTTTACATCAATCGTTAACGGAATTTCTACTTCCGGTAATACTTTATAGCCTTCTTTGGTAAGACTGGCAGCTGCGTTGAAGATCGCTTGCATTTGCATTTCATAAATTTCCGGGAAGGTTATACCTAACCGGCAACCACGATGACCGAGCATTGGGTTAAATTCATGTAAGGATCGAACTTTCTTTAACAGTTGTAATTTTTCTTCAAGCAAGTCAGGATTTTTTCCGGTTACTTTCAGTTCAGTTGTTTCAACAAGCAATTCTTCCAAGCTTGGCAAAAATTCATGGAGCGGCGGGTCTAACAAACGAATTGTGACTGGATATCCCTCCATGGCTTGTAATATTCCATAAAAGTCACCTTCTTGCATAGGTAAAAGGTGTGACAATGCTTCCTGGCGCTCTTCTAATGTTTCAGCTAAAATCATTTGTTGAACATATGGCAGGCGGTCTTGTTGCATAAACATATGCTCTGTTCTAACAAGGCCAATACCAATCGCTCCAAAATCTCGTGCTTTTTTAGCATCTGCGGGAGTGTCTGCGTTTGCCCTAATCTCAAGCCGTTTAAATTCATCTGCCCATGCCAGTAAAGAGTTATATTCTTTAGATATCTCCGGATCTTTCATTGGAACTTCGCCTAAAATAACCCGACCGGTAGACCCGTCAATGGAAACCAGATCACCTTTTTTGATTACTTTTTCACCAACACTGAATTCTTGCTTTGCATAGTCAATCCGAATTGCTTCACAACCGCATACACATGGCTTGCCCATCCCCCGCGCTACTACCGCCGCATGGCTGGTCATGCCACCTCTGCTAGTCAAAATGCCTTGTGCGGCAACTATACCGTGAATGTCATCAGGTGTGGTTTCGGTACGTACAAGCAATACTTTTTTACCAGCCTTACTCATATGCTCGGCCTCGTCCGCATCAAACACAACCGTTCCTGATGCAGCTCCCGGTGATGCAGGTAACCCTTTAGCCACAACAGTTACAGTGGCGCTACTATCAATTTGGCGATGCAATAGTTGATCCAACTGACCTGGTTCAACTAACAGCAGCGCTTCCTGTTTGGTAATCAAGCCTTCCTGTGCCAGTTCAAAGGCCACCCGTACACTGGCTTGTGCAGTTCGTTTACCATTGCGTGTTTGCAGCATGTACAGCCGACCACGTTCAATCGTAAATTCAATATCTTGCATATTTTTATAATGTCTTTCTAGCAGCCGGGCAGTCCGTGAAAACTCAGCAAAAACCTCAGGCATTTCATCCTTAAGCTGAGCGATTGGCCGCGGAGTGCGGATGCCTGCGACCACATCTTCCCCTTGCGCATTGGTCAAAAATTCACCATATAAGAGGTTTTCACCAGTTGAAGGATTACGGGTAAAGGCTACGCCTGTACCAGAGTCATTGCCCATATTGCCGAACACCATGGATTGAATGTTTACTGCAGTCCCCAAATCATGGTCAATCTTATTAAGGTTCCGATAGATTATAGCTCTGTCGTTATTCCAAGAGCGGAATACGGCCTCAATAGCCATGGTCAACTGATCCATTGGTTCTTGGGGAAAGGGCTTACCTGTCTTGAACTGCACTAATTCTTTATAATTATCAATAATTTTGCGTAAAGATTCCGGAGTTAGTTCCTGGTCATATTTCGCACCTTGCACATCCTTTTGTCTGTGCAGGATATCTTCAAATTCATATTTGGGAATTTCCAATACGACATCACTGAACATCTGAATAAAGCGGCGGTAGGCGTCATAAGCAAACCTAATATTGTCCGTATTTTTTGCCACAGATTGGACAGTTTCTTCATTAAGACCCAAATTTAAAATAGTATCCATCATTCCTGGCATAGAAAACATAGCGCCAGATCGTACAGATACCAGCAGTGGATTCTTTACATCGCCAAACTTCTTCTCGGCTTGTTGCTCAACTACTGCAAGATTGCGTTTTACCTCATCCATTAGTCCTTCAGGCAATTTCCGGCCTGACCGATAGTACTCAGTACAAGCTTCCGTAGTAATTGTCATTCCCGGAGGCACAGGCAAGCCGATGTTAGTCATTTCCGCCAGGTTAGCACCTTTACCTCCCAACAAAGCTTTCATATCCGCTTTGCCTTCTTTAAATAAGTAAACAAACTTAGCCACTTGTCACTACCCCTTTCCGATATATGTCCAGCACATGTGCTGCCGTCTCTTCCACAGATTTATTTGTTACATCAATAACAGTACATCCAAGCTTACGCATAATTGACCAAGCATACTCATACTCTGCCGCTATTCGCTCCATATTTACGTAATCACTCTCTATGGATATTCCCATCAGCCTTAATCGTTGCTTACGTATTTCCTGAAGAATTGGAGGTTTAATTGTTAACCCAATGATTTTATTCCCTGGTATCTTAAAAAGTTCATCTGGCGGTGTTGCTTCCATAACGAGCGGTATATTGGCAGCTTTAATACCCTTATGAGCCAAATACATACACAGCGGCGTCTTAGATGTACGGGATATGCCAACTATCACTAGGTCAGCCTTCCCCAGCCCTCTTGGGTCTTTGCCATCGTCATATTTCACAGCAAATTCAACAGCCTCAACTTTGGCAAAATACTCTTTGTCAACTTTTCTAATCAGGCCAGGCTCATTACGTGGCGCTAACCCGGTAATGTTGGCTAGTGCGGCAATAACCGGGTACATGATATCAACGCTGACTATCCCAAGTGCTGCTGCTTTTGTTTCCAGGCTGGCTTTTAAATCCTGGCGCACCAAAGTGTAGACCACAGCTGCCCCCATTTGCGCAGCCTCCTGTAAAACAAACTCAATTTCATCAGTCGAGGTAAGATGAGGCTTGCGCTTAAAGATTAGCTCGGAAGCAGCAAATTGACTGGCGGCTGCTCTTACTACAAGCTCTGCGGTTTCGCCGATGGAATCAGATATGATATATACTGTTGGTTTATTACCAGCTGGACGTATAGCCATTACTCCCTCCCATTAATTAAATATGTTATACCAAATACCCAATAACAGCAATTAGTATATTCTATTTACTACCTATTCAACATAAATTGCGTTATTCCTCCTGGATAGTAAAAAAACTATGGACAGAAGTGCTTATCCCTAGTTTTCGTATACTTGATTATTCCCATTCAGAATTCTTAAGCTTATATAATTAGAGCTACTTCCGGCTAATTAAGACAAAGCTACTTTTGCATCAAACAAAGAAATATATCCACATTTACTACAGGTCATATACATGCACCTTACTCTTGTGACTTCGTCATCTTGGTCGTCTCTAATTGGCAACTCAACAAAACTATTTTGCCTGGTTGTAACTTGACTAGATCTGCAGATTGGACAACTTAAATCAGCTTTTTTCTCCAGTAATCGGTCAATTATTTTATCTTGTATATCCACACTGCATCTCCCTTTACCATTTTTTAATCTATTCGCCAATAAAAGGGTAATACCTGCTACAGTCCTACCTAATATTCAGAAAAGGACCTGTAAAACCTTGATCATACAAGGTCTTACAAGTCCTTTGATTTTTATTCCCACTCAATGGTGGATGGCGGTTTCGAGGTAATATCATAAACAATGCGGTTTACGCCTTTGACCTCATTCACAATTCGGCGCGAAATGGCATCAAGCACCTCATAAGGAAGACGTACCCAGTCAGCCGTCATGCCATCTTCACTTTCGACGATTCTAAGGCCAACAGTATAAGCATATGTCCGTTCGTCACCCATGACCCCAACACTCTTCATGGCAGGCAGCACAGCAAATGACTGCCATATCTTACGATACAGGCCGGCAGCCTTAATCTCCTGATAAACAATTGAGTCGGCTTCACGGAGAATTTCCAGACGTTCTTCTGTAATCTCGCCAATGATTCTAATTGCGAGACCAGGTCCTGGGAATGGCTGACGATACACAATCTCTTCCGACAAATCAATTTCAAGGCCTAACGCGCGAACTTCATCTTTAAACAAGTCTCTGAGCGGTTCGATCAGTTTAAACT